>CAZOQV010000004.1:44464-54224 GCA_964582365.1 uncultured Gammaproteobacteria bacterium
GAACCGATTCCTACTGCTGTCATCGAACCGCTTGATACCACCACAATAGCAGAAGAAATTCCAACCCCAACAATTACTCAAATTCCGGCTCAAGAATTAATTTTAGGTGAAACTACCACTAGTAAAAAAAATCCTCTACCTTTAATATTTATTTGTATTGGTGGTTTATTTTTATTAACTCCACTAATAATTTCTAAAATTAAGCATGAAAATTAAAAAAATAATAAAATTTCTCCCGTCTTTTATTTGGATGGCAGTAATTTTTTATTTTTCTTCCCGTTCCACCATTGGCATTGGTACTAACCAAACAGATCGTTTTTTAATTTTAAAATCTTTTCATCTAATTGAATATGCTTTTCTTGCTTTTTTACTTTCCATTGCTATTCTTAAAAAGAAGTGGGTAATTATTATTGCCTACTTATATGCCATTTCTGATGAATTTCATCAATCTTTTATCCCTGGACGTAGCGGTCGTTTTCGTGACACTTTAATCGATTTAGCTGGAATTTTTATTGGAATTTTTATTTTTCAAAAAGTAACTTCTTTCATAAGTTTCAAAAAGTTAAAAAATAATTTATACTGATATTGTGTTAAAGAAAATTTGGACTCATTATTTTTTCCCTCAAGAAAGAAACAACCATCGGGCAAGCATTTTAAAACCTAATTTTTTATTTTTCTTTTTAGCTTTATATCTTCTAAATCAATCCGTCATTAAAACTTTAGTTATGGTCAAACCAGGTATCCTTGGTTATTCATCTGAAATTACTTATCAAAAAGTTCTTGAACAAACTAATAATGAAAGAAAAAAGGCTGGCTTAGGTGAACTTGAATATAATTCAACTCTTTCTCTTTCTGCTCAAAAAAAAGCCGAGGATATGTTTAAAAATGATTATTGGGCACATACTTCACCACAGGGAAAAACTCCATGGACTTTTTTTAGTTCTGCCGGTTATAAATATTCTATTGCTGGTGAAAATTTAGCTAAAGATTTTTACAACACCGACTCTCTGATAAAAGCTTGGATGAATTCTCCAACTCATAAAGATAATATTATTAACTCTAAATATGAAGAAATCGGTATTGCTGTTGTAAACGGCACACTGGGAGGCATAAAAACCACTTTGGTTGTTCAACATTTTGGCACTCCTCTGGTTGCTGTTCAACCAGCTCCAAAAAATACCTCCAAACAGTTAGGTGCTGCAATTGAACCAGAAATTATCAATGAACCAGTATCAGAAGCCGTCCCGCAAACCGTACCACAAATTATTCCACCAACCGATGCTGTAATTCAAAATAGTAATAAGCTAATAAGTCCTTTAGCTCTTAGCAAAATTTTTAGTTCTATAATTTTTATTGTTTTAGTTACAGTTCTTTTTATCGACGGCTTTATAACTATAAAAAAGAATACCCGTCGTTTGACTGGCTCTACTGCTGGCCATATTGGATTTTTAATTTTTATCTTTTTGTTAATACTTTATAACCAACAAGGGAGTATTTTTTAATGATATTTAAAGAAATCGAAAAAAAACCGTCAGAATATATAATTTTATTAGTCGTGCTAATAGTTGGCTTTTTGTCATATTTTCTAATTGATAACAGTCAGGTCAGAAGATGGATTGTCTACTGTGTTGGTATCCTTTATTTTTGCTGGAGTCTTTACCATCACTACAAAAGAGGCGATCTGGAATTATCAATCATTATTGAATATCTACTGATTATTTTAATTGGAATTATTTTTATTTCTGGAACTTTATTTTAATATTTTTTCTTTCGACGATCTAAGACCTACAATCTATCATCTGTTCTTGTTGCCATTTTTTTATTTTTTTCGGATCACCACTTATTAGTTCTAGTGGAACTTTATGCCCCATAAATTCTTGAGGTCGAGTGTATTGAGGATATTCAATTGTTCTGACTTTTTTACCATCAATTTCAGTTTCAGACCAGCTTTCAACTTTATTTGATTCATCTTTTCCCAATACTCCAGGAACAAGTCTGGCCACTGCGTCGGTTATTACCATAGCTGGTAATTCACCACCGGTCAACACATAGTCACCTATCGATATTTCCTCATCTACCATAAAATCAGATATTCTTTGGTCAAATCCCTCATAATGTCCGGCAATTAAAATTATATTATCTAATTTTGCCAATTTTTCGGCTTTTTCTTGATCAAATCTTTTTCCCCTCGCCGACATTAAAATAACTCTACTTTTATTTTTGTCATTAGAAATTAGAAATTTGGATTTAATTTCTCTAAGTGCCTCATACACTGGTTCCGGTCTAATCAACATTCCCACATCACCTCCAAATGGTTTGTCATCTACTGATCCATAACTATCAACCGCCCAGTCTCTTAAATTGTGAATTTTCAAATCAATTATTCCTTTTTTAATCGCCCGATTAATAATGCTTTCGGCAAAAGGGGATTCAAACATTTTAGGGAATAATGTAATGATGTCAATTTTCATTTTTGTAAGTTTGTTTTAAAAAAATCAATCATTAATTTTTGCTCATGTTTTTTGTAACTTTTAGAATCGTTTGGTTCTTTAAGTCTACTATTATATTTTAAAATACAAAATTGTTGAGCTAATTCATCGCCTATTCCAAGTTTTTCTTCCAATTCGTATCTCAGATTCTTAATATCGCTAGGACAATTTGGTTGACTGGTGTAATAAATAATATCAGCCATCTCTAAGGCTAAATCTGGAGTTAATTCTCCATTTGAAATCTCATATTCCTCCATAAATTCAAGATATTCTCCTGGTTTTTTCTGATCTATTGAATATATTTTTTTCTTAACTTCTTCGGCGGTAAGATTTTCTTGGTGTCCACGCTTTCTATCCATATTTTTAATTATATTTTTAATTAATTCATCAAAAATAGCGTAATTATCAACATTATTCATTTTCTCTCTCATTTCATATTTTAACATGTATTAATTTTGCGTTATACTTTCTTTAATATGCAAAACAAAAATGTCGCTGTTATCGTTATTCCCACCTATAACGAAGCCGATAATATCGGTCGTATGATTGAATACTTAAATAGTAAAACTTTTCCTAATATCGTTGCTAAAAAAGGCGATTTGAAAGAATCTTGGGAGATGAAAATTTTAGTTGTCGATGGAAATTCTCCTGATGGTACTGGAAAAATTGTTGAAAAAGAAGCTAAAAAATACAATAACACTTTTCTTTTAACTGAAACCAGTAAAGATGGTATCGGAGCTGCTTATCTTAAAGGGTTTAAATATGCCATTGATAAATTAAAGGCTGACTTTGTTTTTGAATTTGATGGCGATTTCCAACATCCTCCAGAAACCATTCCTTTAATGTTAAAAGCCATGGAAGAAGGTTACGACTATGTTATTGGCTCTCGTAAAATTAAAGGTGGAAGTAATCCAAAAGGCTGGGGTTTTAAAAGAGTTTTCTTTAGTGAAGTTGGTGGTTTTACTGCCAGATTTATGATGTTTTTTCCTTTTAAAAATTTTTTTAAAGTTACTGATCCCACTACTGGTTTAAAAGTTACCAGAGTCAAAGGTTTTATTGACAAAATGGATCTAGATTGGACTGGTAATCGTCTTCTTACTAAAAGTTTTGGTTATAAACTTCAACTTTTATTTGAGACTATTCAAATGGGTGCCAAATTTAAAGAAATTCCTCTTAATTTTCATGTCCGAAATGCTGGTGAATCAAAAATCGAAGCCAAAACCGCTAAAGATATTTTTAGAGTCGCTTTTTTACTTCGTTGGTATGATGACTTTACTCAAAAATTTTTAAAATTTGGCACAGTTGGCGGTGTTGGTTTTGTCATTAATACTGTCGGGGCTAAATTTTTTAAATTTTTATTAATTACACCGGAGTCAAATGTTAGTCTTTTAAATGGTATTTGTAACGCCATGGCCGCAGAAATTTCTATTATTTCTAATTTCATTTTTAATAACATTTGGACTTTTTCTAAAGAGAAAATAACTGACAAAAATAAATTAATTTCTAAATTTTTTACCTTCAATTTATCTTCAGTTTTAAGTGGTATTATTATTCCTTCAGTGGTAATTTCCATATTGACACATATCTTTGGTGACCGCCTGTTCCTTTATCAAGTTATCGCCATATTTGGACTAACCATCCCTTTAAATTGGATGATATATAACACCATTATTTGGAAAAAAGATAAAAAGAAATAAATATAGTAGAATATATCAGTCTATTATTAATTGTTAATTATTAATTCTTAATTAATTATGAAAGGTATCATTTTAGCTGGTGGTAGAGCCACTCGTTTGCGTCCATTAACACTTATTACTTCCAAGCAACTTTTGCCGGTTTATAACAAACCGATGATTTACTATCCCATCGAAACTTTAATTAAGGCCGGAATTACCGATATTTTAATTATTATTGCTCCAGATTATTCTGGTCATTTTTTAAATCTTTTAGGTGATGGTAAAGAATTTGGTGCTCATTTTAGTTATGCAGTTCAAAAAGAACCCAAAGGTCTAGCCGATGCCTTCATTATCGGTGAAGATTTTATTGGCAATGACGATGTCACCATGATTTTAGGTGATAACATTTTTGATCAAGATTTTTCTAAAGATATTCAAGGTTTTAAAGGTGGTGCTATGGTTTTTGCTAAACAAGTTGACGATCCAGAACGCTTTGGTGTTGTTGAATTTGATGAAACCATGAAAGCTCTTTCTATCGAAGAAAAACCTCAACAACCTAAAAGTAATTATGCTGTCGTTGGTCTTTATACTTTTGACAATCGAGTCGTGGAATATGCTAAAAATCTTCAACCATCAGCTCGTGGCGAAATTGAAGTCACTGACCTTAATAACATTTATCTTAAAAATGGAGAGATGACAGTAAATATCTTTAATGGATTATGGGAAGATGCTGGAACTTTTGATTCTCTTTTAAGAGTTTCTAATATCATGGCTGAAAAAGCCAAAACCCAAATTAAATAATTAAATGTTACTATCTAATATATGACTCAAAATAATGACAAATGTCCAAAATGTAGTGCTGACCTAAGCGAAATAATCGAAACTCCAACTGGTCGTCGTCTTCAACGATGTACTAAAGGTACTTGGAATCCTCAAACTCACAAAACTGAAGGTTGTGATTACGTTAAATGGCTTGAAGTTGAACCACAACAACTAGACGAAAAATGTCCCAAATGTGGTGCTGCTTTAGTTCTTCAAGTCACTCGATTTGGTAAGAAAATGAAAAAATGTAGTGCTGGCACTTGGAATAAAGAAACCAAAAAAGTTGAAGGTTGTGATTACGTCGAATGGATTAACGGTACTACTGAAGCTCTTGACGAAAAATGCCCTAAATGTGGGGAAAAATTAGTTTTATTCACCACTGCTGCTGGCAAAAAAATGAAAAAGTGTTCCACTTCTGGTTGGGACAGAGATGCTAAAAAAGCTACTGGTTGTGATTATGTTCTTTGGTTAAAAGCCAACCAAAGTTCCAGTGATAATGGTGAAGAATATTTACCACCACCAGAAGAAGAATTCTAATGTTGCTTTCTCAAAATTTTATTAAAGATCCATTCGTTGTCAAAGAACTTCTGTTTGCCAGTTCTATTAATAATAGTGATTTAGTTGTCGAAATTGGTCCTGGTAGGGGGATTATCACCAAGGAATTAATTTTAAGAGCCAAAGAGGTCATTGCTATTGAAAAAGATCCAGATTTGTATCAAGGTCTAATTGAAAAGTTTAAAGATGTTAAAAATTTAAAAATATTTAATAAAGATTTTTTAAATTGGAATTTACCCAGTGAACCATACAAAGTTTTTTCCAATATTCCTTTTAGCATCACTGCTGAAATTATCGATAAATTTTTAAAATCAAAAAACAAACCCGACGAAATATATTTCATTCTCCAAACCGAAGCTGCCGAAAAATATGTTGGCGGTGAAATCGAGACTCAAAGTTCTATTTTAGCTAAAATTTTTTATAACATTGAAATTTTAGGCGAAATTGATCGCACTGCTTTCACTCCTAAACCTCAAATAAAAATTAGTTTTATAAAATTTAATTTAAAGCCCGATGTTCACATCGACCCTAAAATTTATCAAGAATTTAGAGATTTTGTTATTTACGGTTTTAACCAATGGAAAGCCGATATTTTTAATGCCTATAAAAAAGTTTTTTCTTTTAATCAATTTAAAGCTCTTAACAAAAATTTAAAGATAAAAAATTTAAAACCTAGTCAACTTAAATTAGACCAATGGTTGGACTTTTTTGATGCTTATCAAAAATTTTTCCCTGTTTCCAAAAAAGATTTTGTCGATGGTTTTGAAATAAAATACCTAAAACGAATTAGAGTTAAATCGAATTAATATATTCAACCAGTTTTCCAGCAATAAGTTTAGGGCTAAAATTTTTTATTGCAAATTTTCGGCCATTAGCACCCATTTCTTCTCTTAAATTTTTATCTCTTATTAATTTATCTAAATACATTGTCAACTCTTCAATATTGGCTTTTAAAATTCCATCTTCTTCCATCGATTTGGCTAAAAATCCTGTTTTTCCGTTATCAACCACATCTACAATCGATAACGCTTCCACTGAAATTATTGGTTTTTCGCAAAGTTCGGCTTGAACAAAAGGCAAACCAAATCCTTCACCTCTTGATGGCGCCACATAAATATCACAAATGTTAGTTAAATTTTTGACGAATTCTATCGAAAAATCAGTGACCATATATCTTATTCTATTTTCCAATCCAAACTTTTTAATTAAAGCAAATTCCTCTTGGCCTCTTTTAAAAGTGTGTTCTTGTGGCCATGCTTTCATCAAATAAAACCATTTTAAATTTTTATCCAAGTTTGCCAATGCCCTTAAAACCTCTTGAGCCCCTTTACTAGTCACATCTCCTCCCATAGTCAAGATAAGTGGCACTCCTTCTGATTTTGCTTTAACCAAGTCGTATTTTTCTTCAATTTTAAAACTAGATTTTACCGACAACATTTTCAAAAATTCTTCTTCTTCGGTTTTACTTATTTTTTTCCAAAAATCATCATCAACTGCTTCCAGTAATATCTTTATTTTTTCTGGCTTTATTCCATCACGAACAAACACTTCTTTGCAATAGTTACTCGTAGTCAATATCAAATCTAACTGGTTGTAACCTTCTATATGGTCATCAATTAAATCATCAGAAACTACCCATGGTAAAACTTTTATTCCCAAAGACAAAGGTTTTTTAACAAATTCATTATATTTATGCCAAGATCCAACTCCTACTACTAAATCAGGTTTATATTCTTCATAAATTTTATCTGATTTTTCTACTTCAGTAATTAATACCATTTTAAAATCAGCCCCAATTTGTTTTAATCCCAAAGCCAATGCTTCCGCCTGATTATAAAAACTAATCCAATCTTGAACTAAAAGTAATATTTTCATTTTTTTAACTCCTCCAGAAGTTTTTCAATTTTAATCGATCTAATTGCTATTTTTTTATCGGCCGCTCCGTAATAAATAAAAAGTGTTCCCTCTTTAACAATGGCTCCAGTTGGAAACACAACATTATTAACAATACCTTTTTTCTCCCATTCTTTCTCCGGTGAAAATAAAGGGTAAGGTAAACGCCCAATAACTTTTTGTGGATTTTTTAAATCAAGAAGTGCCGCACAAGCACTATAAACTTTTTCTTTTTCGCTACCGGAAACAGTATGATAAATTAAAAGCCAACCGTCTGGTGTTTCAATTGGGACACAACCACCACCGACGTAACTACTTTCAAAATCATATTTCGGATCTAAAATCAAAAAATCACCCAGATTTTTTAAATACTGTCGCCAAAAATCTTGGGTAAGTTGTCCAAAATCATCAAAATAGCAAATTTGAATTCCTGGTAAAATTCGGTGAATTATTGCATAGCGACCGTTAATTTTTTTAGGGAAAAGCATAGCATCTTTTTCCCAAAGATAAACGTCTTCACCTCGATATTTTTTAAAAGTTTTTTCATAAAAAATATATTTTTTATCAACTCCAGAATTTCTAAAAATATCTTCGGCCTCATCGTAAGTAAATTGAGGGGTAATTAATCCCTCTTTTTTAAAAGTTTTTAAATCGTTGCTAGTTGCATAAGCCACCAAGGCATTTTGGCCGTCAAAAGCCGTGTAAAACAGATAATATTTACCTTCAAAATAAGTTATTCGAGGATCTTCAAGTCCTTGACTCTCATACTGATATTCAGGAATTAAAACCGGTTTATCGCTTCGATAAACAACTTTATTATCTTTTAATTGGCAATAACCAATTGTAGAAAAATTTCCTTTACTAACAGCCCTATAAAACATGTGAACTAAGCCGTCTTTTTCGATACAAGTCGGATTTAAAACTCCTTCTTCTTCAAACTCAAATCCAACTCGTCCCTCTAAAATAATACTGCTTTCGTCCATGGTTATCATAAAATGATTTAACCATCCTTCTTACTCAAAGTCTAGCACTCGCCATCAAATCAAAAATTTTTCTCTAAAAAACTCAATATCCATTTCAATTACCTTATCCCAAGATTGTTTTAAATTATGGTCACTTCCTAATCTTATATCTAATTCAATTTTTTTTCCTAATAATTCTAATTTTGATTTTAATTCTTGTTGCCATTCAACCTTACACCAAACATCGCTGGTTCCTTGATGAATTAATATTGGGGCTTCTATCCAATGATAAAAATTATCAATTGAATAAAGATTACTGTCATATTCTTTTTCAAAATCTTCAATTTTTTGTTTTACTTTTAAACTTTCTTCACTTGTTTCATCTACCAAATCTAAAACACTTTTAGGAAAAGGATTGGTCATTGGTGCCCATAAAACCGTTGGATAATTTTCCCCAGTAATTTCTAAAACCGAAATGGCAATTTGGCCACCGTTACTGTGTGCCCAAATTCCAATTTTTTCACTATCAACTATGTCTAATTTTTTAACCGATTCAATTAAATCCAAAACACTCACTGGTTTTTCAAATCTTGCCTCTAAAATATCAGCCGATTCTCTCTCAGACAACCCGTAACCCAAAAAATCCAAACTAATTGTCACAAAACCATTTCTTGCCAATTCATCCGCCGCTTTCCAACTACCAGATCCAATAAAATAACCTTCATTATCGGCATAACCTCGAATCATTATAATTACTGGCATTTTATCTTGCCCGTCCGAAGCTTTTAGTGAAGGAGGGTTACTCGGAATATTCATCATTCCGCTAATTTTTTTATCATTTGATTCAAAACTAATTGCCTTACTTTCAAAATTATTTTCTTTTTTAATTCCATCTTTCAGATATATTTTAGCTACTGTTTTTCTGGCCTCTTCCACCACCAAAACCCTACCTATGCTTTCAATTTTTGAAGCTTTATTTTTTCTATTTCTCAAATTTTCAAAATTATATTGGGCAAAATAACCAATATTTTTTTCTATTTTATTATCTACTGATTTTCCCTTAGGATCGGTGATATTATCACTAAAAATAATCCAATTATTTTTCCAAGCCACCACTCCCAATCCTATTAATAACAGCGGTATTAATAATAAAAATTTTTTCATTTACAAAAACCAGCTAAATAAATTGTTGAATTTTATTAAAAACTTTTTCAACATCCAAATTTTCCAAATCAGTCGAATCAAAGATAACTATTTCTCCGCCAATATCCATTGGTTCAAATTTTCCTTTCAATAAAAGTTCTTTAAATTCATCGTAATTTGAACTATCACAATGCCCCGGGTGTCTTTCTCCTGATTCCGA
>CAZOQV010000005.1:0-5126 GCA_964582365.1 uncultured Gammaproteobacteria bacterium
TTTTGTGGATGTTGTTATTCACTGACAGAGAGGTTTGAAGAAAAGTTTTAATTTATAATTTTGCTAAACTGAATTAGTGAAAATAAAAAAAGAAAATTTAGTTTTAATTTTAGTTTTATTAATAGCTCTATTCTTAAGATTTTGGAAATTAGATTTAAATCCAGTTGGATTAGTTCACGATGAAATACACCAACTGGTCAATGCTAAGTCTTTAGCTTTAACAGGAAGAGGAGCAGCTGGAACAGGGGCTGGAATTTTTCAAAATGAACCGTATTGTGATGATAATTGTATCTTTGGAGAATTACCAAGTTACATACTAATACCTTTTGCTTATTTAAAAACTGTTTTTCCTTGGCTAAAAACACCATTAATATTGACATCTGTCTTAATGATTTTTTGGTTTATAAAATTATTTGAAAACTTAACCAAAAACAAATGGATAGGAATAATGGCAGGTTTAATGATTGCTGTAAATCCGTGGGCAATAAATTTCGGAAGAACTGCTTATGAAAATGTTTTTTCTTTTATGTTTTATGCTTGGAGTTTATATTTACTGACAAAAAATAAATTTAAATTAAAAGATCAATTTTTGGCAATTATTTTAGGTTTTGCTGCTTCTATGTGCTATTTTGGAGCAAAACCAATCTTTGTTCCTTTGATGATTGTGGGTTTAGGTTATGGATTTTGGATGGAAAAGAAAAATTTAAAAAAATATCTAATATTAGTAATGTTTGTTTTTGTTTTGATGGGAGGATATGGAATACTTCTAAAGAATTCTTTTGCTGGTTTAAGAATGAATGAAACTAAAATGATTAATTCAGAAATAATTAGCGAAGTTAATAATCAAAGAAGAATTTCTTTACAAATACCTATAGTTAGAGATCTTTTTATTAATAAATATACAGTATTAAGCAAGGTTTTGCTAAAAAAATATTTTACTGGGCTATCACCAAATTATCTTTTTAATGAGGGCGAGATGGGATACGACCATTTTATGATTTCTAATCATCCTTTTATGTATTTGGTCGATTTACCGATGATAATATTGGGTTTTTATTTTTTAGCAACGATTTCGATACCAGCAGTGATTTTGGTAATTTCAATAATCTTTATTTTGCCAATCACACCTATGATTAGTAATTACGCCACGACTTATGCGCTTAGAAATGGGTTGATGTACCCTATTTTGGCATCAATTGCAGGATTAGGAATTTACTTTTTGATTAAAAAAATAAAAAATAAAAAAAGAAAATTATTAGCGGCAATAGTTTTGTTTGTTTTTTATTTAATTTCATTAATAAATTTTTTGATTATGTATTGGTATAGAACCCCATTTGAAAAAAGTGGAGGTTGGGTATTTTTTGAAAGGCAATCAATAAAATATATAAATTTAATTAAAGAAAAAAATAAGGAAACAAAAATTGAAATAGTGACTTCAGATCCGGTAGATATGATTTATCAATATGCTATTTTTTCGGAAAAAATTAATGATAAAAATTTTATTTTAAAAATGAATGAAGTTATAAAAAACAGAAGTTATGAAATAGAAGGAATTAAATTTTCAAAAATTTGTCCAACAAAAACAGAGAATGGTAATGTTTATTTAATCGGATCAAATATGGATTGTATTAAAGAACCAAATACTTTAGCTAGAATTGCTGAAACTAGAGATGCCGGAACCAGATGGTCAATTCCAAATGAAATTTTATGTGAAGATATCAAATTACCACAATATCCATATCCAAGAAAAATTGAAGAGTTTAAGATAGAAAATATGGAAAGAGAAACTTTTTGCAAGACATGGGTGAGCCAACCTGTTTTTTAGAAATTTTTATCAATTTTTATTCGCCAGCGATTATTTTCTAAAATTGGTTCTTTTGAAAGATTGTCTTCTTTTGTATCTTGCCAATATTTTAACCAAGCACTTTCATCGATTTTTTGACGACTGTTTTTGTCTAATAACCTGTAAGCTTCGCGGTAATGTTGATCATTTATTTCCTGATTCCATTCCGTCACAATTTCATTTGATTTTGGAAAAAAATTATATCTAAGCCAAGGTAAATAACTAAACATCAATAAAATTAAAATTATTTTTTTATTTTGAAAAAAATTGACGACTAATAAAATCAAAATTGGAGTTAAAATAACTAGGTATCTGGGCCAAAAATCAATAGTTAGACACATTAAAATATAACCAATTCCCATTAAGGTTAAATAAACAATTTTTTTATTTTCTTTCATTATTTTTTTAAACGAAAAGATATTTTTTATTAGCAAAATAGTCCCGATTGGCAAAACAAGAGACCAACTCTTGACTACCATTTCTTTTCCACCAACCCAAAAACCCTTATATTTATCTAAAAAAATAGTTCTAAAAATATTAAAAATATCATGACTCCCGCCATTTCCTTTTTGAAAATTAATTACTTTTTCATGAAGTCGGATCCAAGGTATGGGATTTGGATGAGCGATAAAATAGCAGGTGTAAGCTAAAACATAACCACCAACTACAAATAAAAAATAAAATGCTAAGTTTTTAAATTTATTTGTTTTTTGAACAGTTATAATCCAGCACCAATCGATTAGTCCGATCATGGGGATAAAATAGGCTGGCTTAGTCCCAGCCATTAAACCTAAAAAAATAGCGGCTAAAATTAAATTTTTGAATGAATTTTTGCTTTCAAACTTAAACAAAAAATATATATGAGCTAAAAAAAATAAAACCAGAGGTAAATCCAACATTGTTTGCCAAACTTGCTCAACAATAATTGGATTAAGAACCCATAAATATATGGCTAACCAACGAAGGCTGTTTTTTTTAAAAATTAACTTGGTTAACAATCCAAAAACAAAAATTGATAAAAGGTAAAAAGAGAAACTGATAAAGTAAGGGTTTTGGAGATACTTAGCACCAATACCATACCAATACTTTCCCATTGGTGGAACCCAATAATCAACATTAAAAGGATTTTCCCCATTAACGAGACGATAACCAATGTAACGATAAACTCCTTCGTCAGAAATTTGTCTTTGACTGTTTGGAACATTCCACTGTGAAGTGTAATAGTAATTCTCCCAATATTCAGGTTCGAATTTAAAAGAAAAAATCCATCGATTAAAATAACTGACTGTTAATATTAATCCAATTAGCACTAACCAATTAATTACTTTTTTCACATATAATTGTTTAAGATTAAACATAATTACTATTATAAACTTTAAAAGAAATGAAAAGTAAGAAAAAAATATTTGCAATTGGATTGATTTTAATTTCAACTTTATATCTTTTTGTCCGATTGTATCGATTAAATGATTTGATTGGTTTTAGATTGGATCAAGGAATTCACTTATTAGAAACCAAAAACATGGTCGATAATAAAAAAATAAGACTGATTGGACCGATGGTAACATCAAAGTCTTTTGAGGGAAGAAACTTTTTTATTGGGGCTAATTATTATTATGTTTTGGGTGTTGTTGGATTAATTAGCAACTGGAATCCATTGATAATTACGGCTATTTTTATATTTTTAGAATTTATTTTTTATTTATTTTTTATATTTTTTTTAAAACGTAAATTTAATTCGTTTTGGGCTTTATTGGGTTTTGGTTTTATTGCTGTTTCACCATATTTAATAATTCATAGTCGATTTTTTTGGAATCCACATTTATTAATCCCCTTGTCGATTATGGTTTTATTATTTTCGGAAAAATACTTTTTAAAAAAACAAATAAGATATTTATTTTTAATGTCTTTTCTTTGGGGATTTGCTTTTGCTTGTCACTATAGCGCCGTCTTTTGGGGATTATTTTTTGTTTTTATCATTGCAAAATCAAAACAATATTTAAAAATAAGATTTTATTTAATTGTTATCTTAGGATTTATATTGGGAAACTTACCATTTTTTATTTTTGAAATTCGTCATAGTTTTTATAATATAAAAACCTTAGTTTATGTCTTTACTCATTCTTCTACGAGCGGTGAATTAACCTCACATTATTTTATTTTTCCTCTTTTAATTTTTATAATTACAGCTGTTCTCTTTTTGATTTCAACTTTTAAAAATAAAATAAGAAGTAGTATTTTTTTAGTAATTTTATTTTCAATCTTATTTTTGATACAAATAAAAATTTTTTCGAATTATTCTCCGTTGGATATTGTTAGTGGTTGGAATTATTCTGAACAGAATTTAGTGACTGATTTAATTATTAAAAATGGTTGTCCAAAAAATTTTGAAGTGGCAGCAACAGTCCAGGGAGATACCAGAGCCTATGATTTAAGATATTTATTAAATTTAAAAAAGTGTGAACCAATGAGAGTTGAAGATTATCCAAAAGCGGAAAAATTATTTTTAATTGCGCCGGCTAATAGGCCACCAGAAACGGAAACGGTGTGGGAATTAAACTCTTTTGGAAAATTTAAAATAGATCAAAAAATTGATCTAGGATCGGATATTATTTTTTACGAGTTGGAAAAAATATAAAAATAACTATCTCCCTTCGCCTGATTCGGCTTTATTTATACGCATTAAATTATCAGCACGATCTTTGGTTTTATTAAGATCGCCACTATCTTTCTCTTTATTGTAAACAGCAACACCAAAAGCCATCTTTAATGGCAGATCTTCTGGTTTTCTATTATTTTCTCTAAAAATAAGTTTTTTAGACAATCTGTCGTTTATTTTATTAGGAAGATTTTCTTCAAAATTTGGATCTTTCTCATTGTTGTGACAAAGAACTAAAAACTCGTCTCCATAAATGTGTATAACGGTATCTTCTTTTCTAAAAGATGATTTTAAAAAATCAGCGGTGTTTTTAATAACTTCATCACCTTTATTATGCCCTAATGTATCATTAATTTTTTTAAGCTTATTTAAATCTACAAAAACTAAACCTATATTACAATTGTCACGTTCAAAATCAAAATTTTCTTCTTTATATTTTTCAAAATATTTTAGATTATAACAATTAGTTAAAGGGTCAATTAGACTTGCTTCTTTTAGTTTCTCTATTTCTTCTTTTAGTTCATCATTCTTTATTTTTAATTCATAATTCTCTGCTTTCAATCTATCATTTTCTGTTTTTAATTTATGATTCTCTGTTTCTAGGCTATTTTTTTTGTGTTCTTC
>CAZOQV010000005.1:5226-46097 GCA_964582365.1 uncultured Gammaproteobacteria bacterium
TTTCTGTTTTTAATTTATGATTCTCTGTTTCTAGGCTATTTTTTTTGTGTTCTTCTGTGGTAATTGATTGATCCCTATAAGAGGAAATGGGTAATGTTTGTGTTTCAGTCATAAAAATAATTATAACTTATTAAGTCTAAATAGGATTATGGGGATATCTAGATGATATAATTATCCTTACCAAATTTTAATATTAGTATTTTTGTGTCTTTATGAATGAAAAAATTAAAAAACAGTTAGAATCATTTTTTAGCCAATTTGATTTAATTAAATATAAAAAAGGACAAGTTTTGTTCAGAGCTGGAGAAAATTTAAATACAGCTTATATTGAAAAGAATGGGTTTTTAAGAGCTTATATGGTTAGCGGAGGTAAAGAAATAAGTTTGCCAAGTTTAAGACCATTATTTTTTTGTGCAGGAATAAACGGAATTTATAAAAAACCAAATAAATATTTTGTCGAAGCAATAACAAATGTAGAACTTTGGGCAGTACCAATGGAAAAATTAGTGAGTTTTGTTGAAGAAAATAAAGAAATAAAAGATGAAGTTAACCGACAATTAATTGACACTTTATTGAATTTGACTGTTAGTTGCCAACAAATTGTGGCTGGAGATGCGGCTGGTAAAGTAGCAGGAATGATTTGTATGATTGCGAATGATACTGGAGAAAAAAAAGGTAATGAAATTTTAATTAATTTTAACACTCCACATCGCGTCTTGGCAAGTATGGCAGGGTTAACTCGAGAAACAGTAACTTTACAGATTTTGAAATTCCAAAAACAGGGTTATCTTTATAATAAAAAAAGAACCATGGTGATAAAAAATCTGGAAAAGATTAAAGAAATTGCTAGAATTTAGAAATTTCTATTTTGCTAATTCTTTTACAACTTAAACAATAGTTTAAAAAATAAAGTAAAAATAATTAAGATGCCAATAGGGAAAACGACTTTTTGATAAGGAAAAAGAATTTTATCACCGTTTAATTTACGAGAACGACGATCAATAAAAATACCTAAAAGCCAGATAAGAAGACCTAATGTTTGACCAAAAATTATTTTATCGAGACCTAAAATTTTATTAGTGGCAATACCGGTTTGATTAGTAGAGATAAAGTAGAAAAGTGTTAACCCAAGCATTATGATCGAAAGAATAAGTGGATTTTTTAAAAGCCTGTTTTTAAATTTAGTGGCTAACCAAAAAGAAATGGCGGTATTTAGACCAGAAATCCATAAGGCAACTAAAAAATCGTCGATACCTAATTTTTGAGCAATAAGCATGCCACCACCAACAGTAACAATACAAACGGGACATTGAGCGTAAATTGGTTTAACTAAAAACATAATTTATTTTAACAATATTTAATGTTTTAAACGAGATTGACAAGTAGTAATGCGTTGATGAAGTTTTAGTAATTCATCAGAAATTGGTTGATTAGTTTGAGTGTAATAATTATAAATAGCTTCGGCTAAGGCGTCAGCAGCTAGTAAAGAACAATGAATTTTAATGGTAGGAAGATCATCAAGAGCTTTGACAATATCTTCGTTTTTAATGTTAAGAGCATCGGTTAAAATTCTATTTTTGGCTAGATCAGTAATAACACTACTGGTGGCAATGGCGGCGGCGCAACCAAGAGTTTCAAATTTGATATCTTTGATAAAATCTTCACCCTGTTTGTTTTTGGCGATTTTTAAATAAAGTTTCATAACATCACCACAGGCTAAATTACCTACTTCGCCAACAGCTGATGGATTATCCATTGAGCCGAAGTTATGGGGGTTTCTAAAATGTTCGAGAACTTTTTGAGTGTACATAATTATGATTTAAAGGGCGAAATAGCCCTAAATTTATTAATAACTTGAGGTAAAACTTTTAATAAGTAATCAATGTCGGTTTTGGTAGTAAAACGACCAAGACTAAAACGAAGAGATCCGTGGGCTTGCTCTGGTCGCAAGCCGGTGGCTAATAAAACATGGCTGGGTTCAAGAGAAGAAGAAGAGCAAGCTGAACCGGTAGAAGAGGCAATACCATAAAAATCTAATTCCAAAAGAAGAGACTCGCCTTCAACTCGATCAAAAGAGATATTAACATTATTTGAAAGACGATTAGCAGGATGACCGTTAAGATGAGAATCAGGGATATCTTTTAGGATATTTTTAATTAAATAATCCCGTAGATCTGATAATTTTTTATTTTCTTGAACAAAGTTTTTGACAGCAATTTCGGCGGCTTTAGTGAAACCAACAATGGCTGGTAAATTGACAGTGGAAGAACGAAAGCCAAACTCATGACCGCCGCCGTGAAGCAAAGGGTCAATTTTAGTGCCAGTTTTAACATAAAGAAGAGCGGCACCTTTGGGACCATAAATTTTATGAGAGGAGGCGGTCAATAAATCGATATTTAATTTTGATAAGTCAAGATCGGTTTTAGTAAAACTTTGAGAAGCATCGGTGTGAAAATAAACTCCGCGATCATGACAAATTTGGCCGATGCTTTGGATATCTTGGATAGTGCCAATTTCATTATTGCCATGAATAATGGAAACTAGAATAGTGTCAGGACGGATTAGTTTTTTAAGTTCGTCTAAATTAACCAGACCATATTTATCAACTGAAAGATAACTAATTTCAAAACCTTGAGTTTTTAACCATTTGGCACTGTTTAAAACACAATCGTGTTCGATTTGGGAAATAATAATGTGTTTACCTTTTTTTTGATTAGCAAAAGCGATGCCTTTTAAAACAGTATTATTACTTTCAGTGGCCGAAGCAGTGAAAATAATTTCTTGGGGTTTAACTTTTAAAATATCAGCAAAAGATTGACGACAAGACTCAACGACTTGGGAAGCGGTGGATCCCATTTGATGAAGAGACATAGTGTTGCTGGCAAAAGGAAAAGTAAAATAAGGTAACATGACAGTTAAAACTTCCGGATCGACAGGAGTGGAAGCGGCATAATCAAAATAAAAAGATTTTTCTTTAGTGTCAGTTAATTGATCGAGAGTAATTGAATTTAAAACATGACTGAAACCAGATTGAATTTTTTGCCAAACTGATTTGCTTTGACAATCACAAAAATCGGGACAAACAAACTCGGCTTTTTCCAAAGCGTTGACAATTTTTCCAAGAGTAATTTTTTTAGGGTCACCATTAATTGAATAACCACCACAAGCTCCCCTGTCAACTTTTAAAATTCCAGCTTTTTTTAACTTGGAAAAGATCTTTTCAAGGTAATCACTAGAAATATGTTCTGTTTCGGAAATTTTTTTGACAGAACAACAACAGTCTTGACCAACTAGGTTGGCAAGAGCTCGAATACCATAGCGAGATTTGGTTGATAATTTCATTTAGTTAATTCGGACTTAAATTGTCCGAATTAATAATACTAAATAAAGTAAATAGTGTCAATAAGGGATATTCTTTATTCTTGGTTAAGATCAGTGGTTAATTGATCAAATTCAGAATTTAAGTTGTCATCTTTATCTAAATTTAATTCTTTTAAAAGATCTTCCTCTGTGTCATCTCCTGTTTCTTGGTTGATTTCCTCTGTTTTTTGATCGACTTTATCATTAACTTTGTTTAACATTTCTAATTCAGCTTTATCTTTAAGAGTACAAGCAGAAAATAAAAAGGCAGAAACAATTAAAGCAGAAAATAAGAACAATTTATTTTTTATATTTATTCAGTTTTTGTAACTTCTAATTTTGGTGATTGAGCCAAAGCTTTAACACTATCGACCAATATTTGTTTTAAATTGGTTAAATCTTCTCTAACAATGTCTGCTAATGCCTTCAAATCGGCAATAAATTGAGATGATTTTATCTCTGTTGTATTAATTTCATTAAATTTAGTTTCTAAAACAGCTAAATCTTGAAGATATTTAGCCTCAGCTTTATCAAATTCTTTTAATTTAGCGACAGCATTTGTAATATCTTTATTCATTGGATTTTTAGCAATTCTAGCGTCTAATTTAGCTTTGATTTTTAATAAAGCTGTATGTCTTTTTTCTAAACCCATTTTGATTTTATTAAAAGTGTTTTGAAGTCTTTTTTGTTTTAATTCAGAGATGTTATTTTTTCTTTCCTCCCTTATTTGAGTTATAGTCGTTTTAGCTTCTTGTCTTTCTGCTCGAATTTCTTGTATTTCTTGATTGCGAGGAGCTTTTGGATTAACAGTATTAGTTGTCTCTTGGGCAAAAGTTGATTTAGCAACAATCATTAAACCAATAAATAGTAATGGAAAAAATGTTTTAATTTTCATATACAAATTAACTAATAATTTTTTGACACACAGGACAATAAAAAGTGCCTCTACCTCCTATTTTAATCTTTTTAATTGGAGTTTGGCAAATTAGGCATGGTTCTTTTTCGCGTTGATAAACCTGAAATTCAAACTGATGTTGGCCAAATGAACCATCAGGGTGAATATATTTATTATCTTTGGCAGTGGAACCACCGGCTTTAATTGAGTCCAACATAATTTTTTTTAGAAAATGGACTAACAATTTGGTTTTTTTGATATTAATTTTATTGGAAGGAGTGGTTGGATTTATTTTAGCTAGAAAAAGAGAATCGTTGGCATAGATGTTGCCAATGCCGGCAAACTTATTTTGATCGAGCAAAACTAGTTTAATTGGACGGGAAGTTTTTTGAAGTTGTTGATAACAATATCTGGGAGTAAATTCAGGACTTAGAATATCAAGGCCAAGATTTTTTTGGGCTTCATTTAATTCCTTTTGATCAAGTAGTTTAACCCAACCAAATTTACGCTGGTCGTTGAAAAAAACTTTGGAGCCGTCAGAAAAAGTAAGAATGAGACGAGTAGATTTGTTAGGCAAACTTGATTTATCTTCTTTTGGAGTAGGATGGCCAAAAATGGAATTACCCATAATTATTTGACCGGTCATTTTAAGATGAAAAAGAAGAATTAAATTATTGCCTAAATGTAGGGAAAGTTGTTTGCCAAGACGAGAAGTTTTAATTATTTTTTGACCTTCAACAAGTTTGGAATTACCAATAAAAGATTTAGAAGTAATAATTTCTAAATCAGAAATAGTTTTATTGATTAAATGACTGTCGAGGAAAAGACGGACAACCTCAACTTCGGGAAGTTCTGGCATAAACTAGTTTATCAAATATCAAAACCCACCTCTCCGAGAAATCGGAGACCCTCCCTTGAAAAAGGAGGGCTTAAACCAAGTCGTCAAAATCGATGACAGAGATGGCTTTGTTTTTAGCTAGATGATTAATGGCAACTGAAGTATCAGCAAAACTATCTTTAATTTCGGAAAATGAATTTAAACAGCCTTGTGTAGAAGCAATATAACTCATAATTAAAACTAGGTCAGAAATTAATTTTGTACCATTAGAAATAGAAAAAATAAGATAAATAAAAATTAAAACATAAAAGAAAACAGCAGTGTTTTGAAGAGTAAACCATTCAGTAAAGCACCAGTTGGCAAGACGAGAGAAATGACGACTAAAACTTTTTTGTTCCAAATCAACATCGTTAGTGTCTTGAAGTTTGGCATAGTAAACTTCGGTTTTAGTGTTTTGAATGTCTTTAAGATCAACGTAACGCTGAGTGGTGTAATAATCTATGAAAAAATAAGTTGTCATATAGGCTGCTTGTAAAATAAAAACTTTAAAATCAACAAAAAGAAGAATAATTGGGATTGAAATTAGGGAAATGATACTATCAACACCTGGTTGACGGAAAAGACGAATCATCAAAGAAGTAGAATCGGCAAAATTACGAATGGCTTGAATACTTTCATGTCTCTCTAATTTTGTCTCTGGACTAATATCCTTGACAAAATAGTTGCGAAGATCAAAGCCAATATCACTAATACACTCGTCTAATTTGGTAACTGATTTGACACGAGTGAAATTATCGACAATTCTAACAATGAAAATGATAATGATAGAAAAAAAGACAGTAGAAAAATCAGATTTAATTTCAATTAAATTAATAGTTCGGGAAAAGAGATATATGGTAATTAATGGAAAAATAGCTGAAATCAAACGAATGATGACCCAAAAAATAAAGCGAGGTTTGGCTTGAATGATTTGAAAAATTAATTTAATGGTTTGAAAAGTTTTTTTAGACACTACTTTAATAATAGATTAAAAAATTTCCAATTTCCAATTTCTAATTTTTAAAAGTGAACAAGTATTTGGTAGAATCATGAATATATGGAAAATATAAAATATGATTGTGTGATTATTGGTTCGGGGCCAGCTGGATTAACGGCGGCGATTTATCATGCCAGGGCAGACATTAAAACAATTGTAATTGCTGGAAATCAGCCGGGTGGGCAATTAACTATTACCCCAATGGTTGATAATTATCCTGGTTTTCCAAATGGAATTGGCGGTTTTAAATTAATGATGGACATGCAAGCTCAAATTAAAAACTTTGGAGTGGAAATTAAGCAAGGATTAGTAAATAAAATTTCTAATGACAAATTTCTAATGTCTAAATTTTTTGAAATTGAATTGGAAAATGGAGAAGTATTGGAAACAAAATCAATAATCGTGGCAACAGGAGCAAAAGTAAAATGGTTGGATCTACCAAAAGAAAAAGAAATGATCGGACATGGAGTTAGTAGTTGTGCTACTTGCGATGGAATGTTTTTTAGAGATAAAACTGTGGCAGTAGTTGGCGGTGGAGATACGGCTTGTGAAGATGCGGTATTTTTGTCTAAATTCACCAAAAAAGTTTATATGATTCACAGAAGAGAAGAATTTAGGGCTAGTATAGCAGAACAAAAAAAGGTTTTTGAAAATTCTAAAATAGAGATTTTATGGAATACGGAGGTCAAAGAGATAGTTGGGGAAGAAAAAGTTAATTCAATAAAAATTGTTAACAATAAAACCAATGAGGAAAAAATATTGGAGATAGATGGATTATTTGTGGCAATTGGGTATACCCCAGCAACAAAATTCTTGGAAAAATTGGTAAAATTAAAAGATGGTGGACAAGTTTTAGTTAGCGAAAACATGATGACTAATGTTTCGGGAATTTTTGCAGCTGGTGATTGTGTAAATGAACATCACCGACAGGCAATTATTGCGGCTGGTGAAGGTTGTCGAGCAGCACTGGAAGTGCAAAAATGGCTGAAAAATTAGTTGATAGATCGTAGATATTAGATCGTAGATATTAGTTTTTTTATTTTGGAAATGAATTTGGTGGTGGAAAAGTCGGCGGCATGAGAGACACAATCTTCTGATTTTATATTTGATTTTTGAAATTTTTGAATGGCGGCGGCGCAAGATTCTTGAGTTAATTCATCAAAAAAGATACCAGTTTTACCGTCAATAACAGTTTCAGCAGTTCCCCCGCTTCGGTAAGCAATAACTGGACAACCGTGAGACATAGATTCAACTGGAACCATACCAAAATCTTCATTGTCGGAACAAAAAATAAAAGCCTTGGCATTTGAATAAAGTTCGTCTTTTTGATCTTGACTAACTTCGCCTAAGAATTCAATAGTTGGCTCCGCCTTCGCTGAAGCTATGGCGGACAAGCCAGCAATTTTTTTTAACTCTGATTCGTAATCAGCAAAATCGCGACCAAATATTTTTAATTTTAAACCTAACTTATTACAAGCTTGGATGGCAATGTCGTAACGTTTAGCACGGGCAAGACGGCCACCTGTTAGAAAATAGTTTTGTCGATCGTAGGTGTTAGATCGTAGATTATTTTGATTTATTTCAATTGGAGGATTAATAATAATAGCGTCGCGGCGATAGAATTTTTGGATACGATCGGCTGTCGTTTGAGAATTGGCAATAAATTGATCGACATTTTGGGCAGATTTAAAATCAACTTTTCTCAAAAATATATTTAAAAACTGAATTAAAGTGTAAATAATTTTGTTTTTAGTAAAATTTCTGGCCGTGGGCAAGCTATAAAGATAACGAGGTGGAGTGTGACAATAACAAATTAATTTGGCATTTTTTTTGTTAATTGAATTGGGGAAATAAGCTCCAGTAGCAGAAGTTAAAATCAGATCAAAGTTTTTAAAGTTCATCAAGCGAAAAGCTAGAGGAGATAAAAGACGAAGAGGACTGATTAGTTTATGAGCAAAAGGGATATATTGAAAAAAACTTTGATGAATTCTGTTTTGCCATTTTTTTTCTAAACGATTGCGATGAGGACCGAGAAATTCTGGTTTATAAAGAGTGGTGTAAATTGGAGCTTCTGGAAAAATTTCAGACAAAGTTTCGAGGACCGACTCGGCTCCACCGAATTCTTTAATATAATCGTGGACCAATACTATTCTTGGTTTTAAATTTCTAATTTTTAATGTCAAATTTCTAATTAATTTTTAAAATAAAGATGGTTGATTTTGATTTATTTTAACTTCTTTATCAACTTTAATTGGATTTTGTTTTTCAATTCGCTGAACTAGAGATTTAAAGTTAAAAGATTTAAAAAGAGAAACTAAATTTTGATAAAAAGCTGGATTTAATTTAGCAGAAGAAAGTTGAAGATGAAGAGGAATATTGCAAACTAAAGTGGCTAATTTTTGCGACAAATAGGCATTATCTTTATCTTTTTCTAATTTTTCTTTAACAGAAGCCTTTATTTCATCGAGGTGTTGATAAATATTGTCTAGATTTTGATATTTAGACAATAAATCATTGGCGGCTTTAGGACCAATGCCAGCAACACCAGGATAGTTATCCGACATGTCTCCCATTAAAGCCTTAAGATCAATCACTTGAGTTGGAAGAACTCCAAGTTTCTCTTGAACGTCATCTGATTTAAAAATTTTGGTTTCAGAAAGACCACGAATAGGAACAAAAAGAGAAACTTGCTTATTAACTAGTTGCATTAAATCTTTATCGCCAGTGATAATAATAACTTGATCTATGAGATATGATTTATGGTTTAAGGAATTTCTTTTAAATTTTTTCAGGGCTTTGTGGGTGATAGTGGCAATTAAATCATCAGCTTCAAAACCGCCCATGGAGAAAGTGGAAATTTTAGCCTGTTCTAGAGTAGATTTTAAAAGAGGTAATTGAGAAACTAGTTCTTTATCGGCTGGTTTACGTTTAGCACGATAACCTAAAAATTCATGATTACGAAAATTAGGACCAGGAGAATCCAAACAAACTATTAAATATTTAGGGTTAAGAGTATTGATGGCAGTAATGAGCATAGAATAAAAACCATAAATACCGTTAACTGGTTGACTGTTAAAAGTTAGTGGCGGAATGGAATGATAGGCCCGATGAATGATAGCGTGGCCATCGACGATAACTAATTTAGACATGAATTAGTTTATCAAGTTCGTCAAGTTAAAAGTTTATCAAGTCACTAATTGCTGGTAGAATTAAAGAATGGAACAGCATCCGATTCCGCAGCAAATATCATCCTACGAATTTAAACTCGTGGGAGATATGACTTTAAAACAATTTTTGAAAGCTGCGGCAGGAATAGTTTTGGCAATAATTATTAATTCAACTAAATTAGTAGTTGTTGTTAAATGGCCATTGATGTTACTGTTCGGTGGTAGTGGTTTACTTTTAGCCTTTGTCCCTTTTGAGGATAGACCATTAGAAACATGGATTGTCTCTTTTTTGAAAAGAATTTACTCGCCAACGATTTTTATTTATAAACGAGGAGCTGTTAAAAATTGGTTAGATTTAGATTTGAGCAAAAAACAAAATGAAGAAGATTTAGTAATGGGAACAGTGGAAATAAAAGAAAAAGAGGTTGAAGAAAAAATTACAATGGAGACAAAACAAGAGATAGAAACAAAAACAGAAGTAAAGGAAGAAGACTGGAAAGACAATAAAACAAATTTGAACCTTAAAACGGAAAGATTGGAAGCAACCGGACAGGCAAATTTTGGAACAATTCCTATGCCAGATATTCCGGTCATTTCAAATGTAATAGTAGGAATGGCAACAAATATGGAGGGAAAAATAATCGATGGAGTAATTATTGAAATACAAGATGAGCAAGGAAAACCTTCAAGAGTATTAAAAACAAATTCTTTGGGTCAATTTAAGACGACAACACCTTTGGCAAATGGAAGATACTTAATCATTGCTGAAAAAAATGGATATAATTTTGATAGAGTTAATATAGATTTAAATAATGAAATAGTTCAACCAATTAGAATTATTTCCAATAATTAAAATATGCAAGTAGATCCATTAAAAATTGCTATTAAAGGAAGTACTCAAGATCACCTACCTATAGAAGATGTAATAGATGGAATTGTTATTACAAAAGATGGTTCTTGTTCGATGGTATTAAGCATATCTTCGGTTAATTTTGATTTATTATCGGAACAGGAACAGTCAGCTTTAGTCTTTGCTTATGGTGGAATTGTAAATTCTTTAACTTTTCCCATTCAAATTATTATTCAATCACATGCAAAAGATGTGAGTTCTTATTTAAAAAAATTGCAAGAGATGGAAGAAAAACAATTAAATCCACAGCTTAAAGAGAGAATTATTAAATATAAAAAATTTATAGAAGAAATAGTCAAAAAAAATAATGTATTGTCAAAATCATTTTATGTTGCGGTTAATTTTTCAGTTTTAGAATTAGGAATTAAAACTGGTGGAGTAAAAGGAGTAAAAATGTTTTTACCACAAAGAAAAAACCCATCGTTACCTTTTTCAAAGGAATATATTTTAGAAAAAGCTAAGGCTAATTTGGAACCAAAAAGAGATCATTTAATAAGACTTTTTTCAAGATTAGGACTAGAAATTCAACCATTAACCAACAAAGAATTAATTGATCTTTTTTATAGAACTTATAATGAAGAAACCGCGGCTAATCAAAAAGTTCAAAATGTAAATTATCAGGCACCAATGGTGACAGGAGAATAAATAAAATGAAATTTTTTAATAAAAAATCAACACCAGTAAACAATCCAACGTCAGCGACAACAGAAGTAGATCCAAATAAAAAAGATTTTAGCCAAGGATTGGTAAATATTAAAGATATTGTTGCCCCATCGGCAATTGAAGTGGATTTTAATCATATTAGAATTGATAATCGATATTATCGAACTTTGTTTGTGGCCGCCTATCCCCGATTTGTGGGAATTAATTGGTTATCATCATTGATTAATTTTGATTCATCTTTAAATATTTCTATGTTTATTTATCCAACAGACGGAAAAGAAGTTTTGGATGATTTAAGACGAAAAATTACTGAAATGGAAGCAGAGTTGAGTACTGATATTCAAAGAGGTAGATTAGTTAATCCCGGAACACAGGCAAAATTAGAAGATGCTTTAAATTTACAAGCAAATTTAGTTAAAGGGGAAGAAAGATTTTTTCAGTTTGGGCTTTATGTGACAATAACAGCAGATTCGGTGGCAGATTTAGATAAAACAAATAAAAATTTAGAAGCAGCATTGGGTTCCTTGTTGATTATCAGCAAAAAAGCAACATTGCAAATGGAAGAAGGCTTTATGACAACCCTGCCAATTGGTCAAGACAGATTGGTTATAAACCGAAATATGGATACGACTTCTTTGGCAACTACTTTTCCTTTTGTATCATCAGATTTATCAGATGATCGAGGAATTATGTATGGAATTAACATGCACAACGGATCATTGATCATTTTTGATAGATTTTCCATGCCAAATTACAATTCAGTGGTCTTTGCTATGGCTGGTGCAGGTAAATCTTATATGATCAAATTGGAAGTACTTCGATCATTAATGATGGGGACAGATGTAATTGTAATTGATCCAGAAAACGAATACAAAGAATTATGTGATAATTCCGGTGGTCAATATATTGCCTTTGGATACGGTGAAGATTCAAAAATTAATCCATTTGACCTAACTTTAGCCGAAGAATCAGGTCAAAATGGATTAAATACTAAAATACTGTCTTTACATAAATTATTAAGGGTAATGTTGGGAGATATGGATCCAATTGAAGAATCAATTATGGATAGAGCCATGATGGATGCTTATAAAATGAAAGGAATTACTCCAGATCCAGCAACTCAAGATAAAGAACCTCCTTTAATTGAAGATTTATACAAATCATTAATTGGAATGGAAGACGAAAAAGCCAAAAGTTTAGCAGCCAGAATGGAAAAATATATAAAGGGGTCTTTTTCTGGAATTTTTAATCAAAAAACGACTGTTAATTTAACTAATAAATTTGTGGTGTTTGGAATTAGAAATTTGGAAGACGCTTTAAGACCAATGGCAATGCAAATTATTTTGGATTATATTTGGACAGTAGTTAAAAAAACATTAAAAAAGAGAATTTTAGTGGTTGATGAAGCTTGGTATTTGATGAAACATGATGATTCGGCTGAATTTTTAAGAGGAATTGTCAAAAGAGGTAGAAAATATTATTTAGGAGTAACAACAATTACTCAGGATGTGGATGACTTTTTGGGAACGACTTTTGGAAAGGAAATTGTAACCAATAGTGCTATTCAAATTTTATTAAAACAACATACGGCTGCTATTGATCAAATCGGTGAAGTTTTTTATCTGAGCGAAGGAGAAAAACAATTTTTATTATCAGCAGAAAAAGGAGAAGGAATCTTTTTTGCGGGACAAAACCATGTGGCAATTCAGATAATTGCTTCGGCTGATGAACATAATTTGATCACTTCAAATCCAGAAGATATATTGAAAAAACAAAATATTTTAAATAATTTAAAATCAGATAATGGTTTTAAACCGCCAATAAAACCGGTTCAAAACCCCTCAGTCCCGACAGGAGTCGGGACAGCTCCCCTTGACAAAAGGGAGCCACTAAAAATTGAGGAAATTAAAAAACCTGAAATGCCGCCAAAAATTAGTATTCCAGAAATAAAGCCAGTGGAAATTAAAGAAATTTTTAGGCCAGCAGAACAAATTAAACCTATTGATCCGGTTATAAATGAACCAACTAATGTGGCTAAAATTCAAGTTCAAGAACAGCCAAAACCAGAAATAAAAAGTGAACCCATTCAACAAACTCAGGGCGAGTCAATATTGTTTAAAAGACCAGAGGTGGTAGTTGTTTCAGAAGATAAAAAACCAATTTTTATTAAAACCGAAGAACCAAAAATACCTCAACCACCACAATTGGCTAAAAAACCTCAACCTGTTTTTGATTCAAACCCACCCGTTTCTGAAGCAATACCTCCCTTTCAGCCAGAGGCCAATCAGCCTGTGGCTGAGACAAATGGAGGGCAAAAAAACATAAACGAGGTTAAAAAAGATGATAACCCTAGTAAAATGGATTATGATAAATTATTCGGAGACGGAATAGTTTAAGACTGATATAATTTTATAATGGCAAATACGGCGACAAAAACTGGATCCGATATAACTGAAGTTGTAGACACTACTAAACTAACGAGATGGTATCTAAAAGTTACAGACCTTAATAAAAAAAGGGTTTCATCACCACAAGAAGCGATAGAAATATTAAATGAATTAAGACTCATTAAGGGAAAAATAATTGAAGGAAGTATATTAGAAAAGAGTATTAAAAATTTAGGAGTAAATAATACAAATGATATCAATCAGGCAATTGGTGATTTAACAGAAAAAAAATCTAACAAAACTTCAGTAGTGGATGAAGGAAAAATCAAAGAATTGGTGGCAGAATATGAACAATATATAGAAAACGGTTTAAGTGAAAAAGAGGCTTTGTCTAGAATAAAAAAAGAAAATGAAGAAAATATTTCGGCAAAAGAAATAGAAAGTTTTATTCAAAGACAAAGTAAAATTTATCAGGAAAATATTGAAATTAAAAAAAATTTTATTATTGAAAAAGATAATAAAGATGAAGTGAATGAAGATGAAAATAATGAAATTGTTGAAGATAAAAAATTTGATAGTGAAGAAGTAATTGAAGAATTTATTAATAAAGAAAAAACAAAAGTTAAAGATGAATTGAAAGAAAAAAAAGAGACTAAAGAAGATTTTTTTTCTGAAAAAGAAGATGTTGATGAAATTATTGAAAAGAAAAGCGAAGAAGTGTCTCAAAAAATAATAGAGGAAATTGGTTATAATAACGAACAAATTGGAGAACTAATAAAAAGAAATAGGACAGAAGTTGAAAAAGAGCTAAAAGAAACAGTAAAAAAAGTGATTTATGGAGAAGAGGCAACATTAGAAAATGGAATTATAAAAATTATTCAAGAAAGAGACGATTCTTTCGTTAAACAAAAAATTTCAATTAGTAATTCCTCAATTAAGACTATTCAATTGGAATTAAACAATTGGATTAATAAAAATGAAAAACAAGTAATTGAATATAAAGGAAAAGTACTAGAAAAAAAGATTGAAACAGAAATTTTTAATAAAAATCCAGAACTAATAAAAGAAAACAAAGTTGATGTTGAAAATTACTCTAAATTTGTAAAAGATTTTTATTCTTCTACAAGAATAGTTAATATTAATCAAAATAGAGAAAAGGCTGTAAATTACGCTGAAAATGTGGGTTTGAGCCCTGGACAAATTGGTAATGGTTGGAATAATTTACAAGCTTTTACTGGTTTGATTAATAGTACTCAAAAACCATTAGAATTAATTAATCAATATAAGACTTTGGTTGAAAAGATTGGAAATAAAATACCAACTAAAATAAAAGAGTGTGACTCTTTAAATGTAGTTGCTAAAATGGCTGAAAAATCTGATAATTTTAGACATTTAATAGAAAAAACACAGAATATTTTAAATTGGAAAGAAAATTTAATTTCATCGGTTGTTTCTAAATTTGGTTTAGACAAAATTATAACCAATGTGGCTGGAAAAGTGCTTGGCGAAGAATTTGTTAAAAATTCTTTGGTTATTTTATCCCAAAAATCATTAGAACAAGGATCTTTAATTATTTTACAAAGTTTTATTGGCGGCGGAATTCCATCTTTGACAGTGGCAGCGGCGACTGTAACAATGGAAACAGCTACAGCAGCGGCTGCAGCAGCGGCAGCGGCTTTAAAAGCAGCCACTTCTTCATTTGAATTAGCAAGCGCTGCAGCAACAGCCGCAGTAGGTACTGCGGCAGAAGCTAGTACTGCGGCGGCTTTAGCAACAGCAACTACAGCGGTGGCCACAGCAGCAGAAGCAGCGGCCACAAGTGCAGCTGCAGCAGCAGCAGCTGGCACAGCTTTAACTACAGCTACTACAGCAGCTGGAAGTAGTGCGGCATTAGTAGGAACAGCAGCAGTCGCCGGAACTGGAATTGGAATACCCGTGGCAGCATTTATGTTAGCGGTTCAAGCTGTTTTTTTCTTAAAAAAACAATTTGATAAAATTACTGAAAAATTAGGAATTAGTACAAAAAAATTTTTTGAAGAAAATTTTGGAAAAGTTGGTGGATTTATAATTAAAACTGCAACTTTTTTAATAGGATTACCTCTTTTATTAGTAGGAGCAATATCAATGATATCGGTGATAGTTTCACCGATAATAATTGGCGTTATCGGATTCTTTTCTATATATCAAATAGCACAAGGATTTTTTGTTTCTAATTTACCACCACCAAAAGGGACTAGTAATGTAGAAGAAATAATAACAGTACCAAATGATCCTTTGGACCCAATTGATCCCTTGTTGCCAAACGATCCTTTATTGCCAGAAGAATGTCCAAGTGGTTGGCCGGCAAGATCAGGCTATGGAAGTTATATAACTCAAGGACCATTAGGAACGGCTTCTCATGACGGTCAACAGGCAATTGATATTGTTATAAAAGATCCTAATTTATACATTTTGGCAACAAGTCCAGGAACAATCTCTTACACTAATGCTAGTTCTTGTGGATTAGGAATAATTATTGCTAGTGATTGTAATGGACAAAATGGACGAATGGTTAAAACTATATATTGTCATTTATCTGAGAGATATGTAACTCCTGGACAGGTAGTAACAAGGGGTTATATTTTAGGAAAAGAAGGAACCACTGGTTCTAGTTCTGCTCCACATTTACATTATGAAGTAATGTATGGCGGTAGTATTAATGATTATTTACCGGTAAATATTCCGCAATTTTGTTATAGGTGCACATCCTTTTAATAAATATGACTAAATTAAAAAAAATAATATTAATTGTGGTAGCTTTGTTTTTATTAATAATCATTTTTTATTTGATAAAAAATGAATTTAGTAATAGTGATATTAAAAATGAAAATAAACCGACAACAGTGAATACAACCCCTAATTCACTTAGTAATATAAATTGGCCAAATTATAAATATATTTATTCTGAAAATATTAATGTTTATAAAGTTGATAAAAAAAACATTAATGAGATTTTTATTCAAAAAATGGTTTCTTTGTTTGGTTCTAGTGTTCAACCAATAATAAATGAAGAAAATTTTGTTCTTTTTGAAAACGATAAAAAAAATAGTACTTTGAGTATTAATAAAAAAGATTCTCTTTTAATGTTTAATTTAAATATTGATAAAAATGATTCTTTAAATAAAAAATATAACGAAGAAGAATTAAATAATTTGTTTTTAAATTTTATTAAAAATAATTTTAATTTAGCTAGTGAAATTGAGATAGATATTAATAAAATTGAGTATGAAACTATTAGTGGAAATAATTTTATAAAAGCTGATAAAGACAAAGCTAGTTCTGTTTATATTAAAGCTAATTATAAAATAGATGGATATAAAATTTATTCCCCTTTTGGAGATTCAATAATGGCCAGATATTCTTTTGATGGAACTTTATTAAAATTAGAAATTTATTTACCTTTTGAAAAAGTAGCCAAATATGATAATTTGGCGACAAAAACTATTGATGAAATAAAAAGATTAAAATTAAAAGATTTTGAACTGTTTTTAATTGATGATCCAATGGAATCAGTTTTATTTAATCAAGGGAAAATGGTGGAAATAACTAGTATGGAGGTAGATGATGTCAATTTAATTTATAAATATGATCCAAATGATAATTATTTACAACCTTTTTTATCTCTTAGTGGAAAAGGTAAATATGAAGAAAATAATTTATCAGTGATATTTTTAACTCCAGCTTTATTAGAAACCGAATATTAATAATGATAAATTTTATAAAAAGATATCAACTAATTATAATATTGATTTTAATAATAATAATTTTAACTATTGTTAAAATTATTTATGGACAATAATTTAGTCTTGTAATCTAACTGGCATAATAATATGAGAAAAATTTGGATCGGATTGGTCATGGAAGAAAGCTGGTGTTAAAGATTCATTAAATTCAATAACAATTTCTTGGCTTTTACAAATATTAAGGAAATCCATTAAAAATTTGTAATTAAAAGCAATTTCTAAATTTTCACCTTCAACTTTAGCATCAATAGTGGCTTTATTTTGACCAATTTGAGGAGCGTTGGCGGTTAATTCAATTGAATTAGTTTTAATATTAAAACGAACAATATTGGCTGATTCTTTGGCAAAAACAGAAGCAATTTTGACAGCTTGAATAAATTCATCTTTGTTTAAAAAGACCTTAGAAGAAAAAGATTCTGGAATGATTCTTTGATAAGCGGGATATTCTCCACTAATAAGTCGAGAAACTAGTTCTATATCGTCTAGAATGAAGACAACTTGGTGTTCATCTGATGTTAGACCAATTTTAATTTTAGTATTGGTCTTGGCGAGTTTGGTGACTTCTAGAAGGCTTTTAGCGGGAATTAAAAAAGTGACTTGTTCAGTTTTTAAATCAATAGGATTAATTAATTTAATACTTTTAAAAGATAAACGAAAACCATCAGTGGCAACTAGAGTTAAATTATCAGAGGTAAATTGACAAAGAATGGCAGTTAAAACTGGACGAGTATCATCAGTGGCGGCAGAAAAAGCGATTTGAGAAATGGCTTGAGTTAAAACACCTAAATCTAATTCAAAACAAGTGTCGGAATTTAAAGTAGGAAATTCTGGATAATCGGTTGAAGGATTAGTGGTAAAAGTTGATTCAGTTTTAGAAGAAGATAATGTTAAAAGATTATTTTTTTCCAAAAATAAATCAATTTTCCCAGGAGTTAAATAGGAAACAAACTCAGTAATTTCTTTTGAAGGAACAGTAATAGTTCCCTCTTCTTCAATTTTGGCACCAATCCAATAATTAATACTTAATTCTAAATTAGTGGCAGAAAGTTTTAGACGACCATTATCAGTTGATAATAAAATATTATTTAAAACAGGTAATTGATTTTTAGAAGAGACAAATCGAGAAACATTAGTGAGAGCAGTATTTAAGTTTTCTTGTAAGAGGGAAAGTTTCATGACTTATATTATCAAAAATTGATTGTGAATTAAAGGTTATTGATAATAGATATTAATATTCAAAACAGTAGTAATGGTTAGTAGAGAGTGTGGAGATGTATATAAAAATTGATTTATGATGTTAAGATGTGTAATTTATGATTTAAGAAGACAGTGGAGTAGTTAATTTTGGTTTTAAAATAGGTAAAAAATAGTTGTTTTGGCTTATAGTTTATATTTGAAGTTTGGGTAAAGTTCGGGGGAAAAAACAAATTTAAATTGTGAATAAGTTTGTGGATAAGTGGTATTAAGTGGTGGAAAACTTTTTTAGAGTTAAAAAGTGCTTTTGATTTGGTTGATAAGTTGACGGGTTTGTGGATTAGTGGAAAAGTCGTTAGTTATTTTGTCTCGAGCATGCATAATACTGGTGTGATCTCGACCTCCCAAAAGATGTCCAACTTCTTCTAGAGGTAGATTTATTTGGGTTAAGAGTAAATAAGCAGTAATGTGACGAGCACTGACCAATTCTTTCTTGCGACTTTTTCCACAAAGGTCACTGGTTTTAATATTAAAATGTTTAGCACAAATAGAGATGATGTGTCTGGGATTTAATTTAGGTATTGGTTCGTAGTTATTAGATCGTTGATTAGGATTAAAAAAGTTTTGAACAAAAGGAAGATCAACCTCCCCTATTTGTTGAGATAAAGATTGAACGGCAATTTGTTGAAGTTTACCTTCAATTTCACGGATATTTGATTCAATATTATTGGCTAAAAATTCAACAGCTTCGGCGGTAATTTGGATCCCTTTTTCTTCTATTTTTTGACTAATAATAGCAATACGCATTTCATAATCGGGAAGTTGGATATCAACAGTTAAGCCTCCCATAAAACGAGAAACAAGACGGTCTTCGAGATGGTCAATTTCACTGGGTTTACGATCGGAAGTTAAAATTACCTGTTTTCCGTTCATATGAAGAGCATTAAAAGTGTGAAAAAATTCTTGTTGGGTATATTCTTTACCGGCAATAAATTGGATATCATCAACTAAAATACAATCTAAATTTCGATATTTATCTTTAAATTGATTCATGTTTTTGGACTTAAGAGCATTAACCAATTCGTTACCGAAAGTTTCAGCAGAAAAATATTTTATTTTTAAATCAGGATTTTTTTTGAGAAGTTCGTGACCAATAGCTTGCATTAAGTGAGTTTTACCAACCCCTACCCCACCCCAGATAAAGAAAGGATTGTAGGAAAGACCAGGATTTTTGACAATACCTTGAGCGGCGGCAAAAGCAAATTGATTACTATTACCAACAACTAAAGTGTCAAAAGTATATTTAGGATGAAGAGAAGAATTGGTAGTTTTGTTTGTAGAATAGGAAAAAAGTGGAGTATTGTTAGTATCGGGGTTAGTCTTAATAATTTCTTGAACAATAAAAATTAAGGTATTTTCAGTTTTGGTTTGATTATCAAGAGCACTCTTAATGATTTCGTAATAGCGTTTTTTGTTGAAATCAACAGAATAAGTGTTGGGACAACCAATGGTGGCAACGTTATTTTCAAGACTAATAAGTTGAGTTTTTAAAACGAAAGTTTGAAAAATAGCTGGGGCGAGAGTTATTTTTAACTCTTCTTGAGTGTTTTTCCAAATTCTTTCAATATCCATAATAAACCCACCCCTCCGATAAATTGAAGACCCTCCCTTGAAAAGGGATGGCTTTTAAAAATATAATAAATAACAGTAAGATAGGCAGGAATTAAAATCGAAATTGTGGAAAAATCGATTGGGGTAATGACTATATTAGATGAGTTTTCCACAAAATGAAATAGGTCAAATTTATCTTATTTTCTCGTTACATATTTTTTCTTTGCGTGAATACTGGCGTGTTTCCCGCTTCGTGGAATAAACTTCGCACGAAAAAATAGTAACTTCGAAAATTTTTAATAAATTTGTATTTTTATTTGATTTAAAAAACGGATGTTTATGATAAAATAATAGCTATGACAAAAATGACCTTACAAAGAAAAGCAAAGAAACACGCTCGTGTTCATGGTTTTTTAAAAAGAATGATGGATCACGACGGTCGAAATGTGCTTAAAAGAAGAAGAAGTAAAGGTAGAGCAAAGATTACTGCGTAATCAGGTTTTAGATCGTAGATGTTAGATCGTAGATTTCGTATAATTTAATTGTGTTGAAAAGAGAAAATAGAATTAGATCAAAAAAAGAATTTGCTGAAATTAGAAACGAAGGGAGAGTTTTATACTCTCCCCTTTTTGGTTTTTTGACTTGTAAAAAAGATGATGATTTAAAAAAATTTGGTTTTATTGTGTCAAAAAAAATTTCTAAAAAAGCAGTTGATAGAAACAGAATTAGAAGAGTTTTGGCGGAAATAGTGAAAAAAAATTTGGAAAAATTTAAAAATGGGACAAGAGTGGTTTTTTTGACAAAAAAGGAGATTTTGGGGAAAAAATATGAGGAAGTGGAGAGAGAAGTAATTAAATTAATTAAGAATTAATAATTAAGAATTAATAATATTAAAAAGATAGTTTTGAAATTGTTGGTGTTTTATAAAAAACATATTTCACATGGAAATTATTGTAGATTTGTACCGAGTTGTTCAGAATATACTTATTTGGCGGTACAAAAATATGGAGTAGTTAAGGGTTTATTTTTAGGTAGTAAAAGGATTTTAAGATGTAACCCCCTATCAAAAGGTGGGGTCGATTTGTTAAAATGAACGATATGAATTTATTTCTTGCACCCTTTGTTAATGCTCTGTTTGGAGCTTATTATTTAGTCGGTAATTTTGGATTAGCCATTATTATAGTGACAATAATAATTAAATTAGTTTTATGGCCATTAGTGGCACCAAGTTTAAAATCAGCTGGAAAGATTCGAGAATTACAACCTAAATTAAATAAATTAAAAGATACTTATGGAAAAGATAAACAAGCTTTAGCTAAGGCTCAAATGGATCTTTACAAACAAGAAGGAGTTAATCCAATGGCGGGATGTTTACCACAGATTGTTCAAATAACGATTTTAATGTTGTTTTTCTACGCTTTTAATATGGTAAGTAATTTTGCAACCGGAAAAGTTAAGATGGAAGAAATCAATGTTAATTTAATTCAGTCGTTTAAGGTTGATCAAAATTTTAAATTCGATTTAGGCTTTTTAGGTTCAGATTTATCCCAAACTCCGGCTAATGTTTTTTCTAAAGGAGTTAATTCTGGTTTAATTTTGCCATTAGTTTTATTAATAGGATCGGGATTATTACAATTTTTCAGTGCTAAATTGATGATGCCGGCGCCAAAAGTGACAGAATCAATTGCTGATGTGACCAAAGAGAAAGGTGACGATATGATGGCGGCGATGAGAACTCAGTCAACTTATATGATGCCATTAATAACAATTTTTATTGGTTGGAATTTTTCATTAGGTTTACTTTTGTATTGGTTTATTACTTCAGGTTTGATGATAGTTCAACAGTCGGTGGTGAATAAGATTAGTAAGAAATAAAAAATTTCCAATATCTAATTTCCAATATCTAATGATAAAATAGGCACTATGGATAATAAAAAAAGAAACGAACAAATTTTAAAGTTCACTTGTGAACTTTTAGAAAAAATGAATTTTGAGGTGGAAAAAGCCTTTGTGGAAGATCTAGACGGAGAAGAAAATCAAGCTTTGGTGGAAATAACAGTAAAAGATCCAGCTGGATTAATTGGTTTTAGAGGTAGAAATTTAGCTTCAATTCAATTGGTTTTATCTTTGATTATTAGATCTCAAATAGGTGAAGGAATTAGAGTTCTTTTAGACGTGAATAATTATAGAGGTGAACAAAAAGTTAGATTGGAGAATATGACCAAGTCTTTGGCAGAAAAAGCCTTAGAAACGGGAAAAGATGTGGTTATGGCCAATATGAGTTCTTATGAAAGAAGAATTTGTCATATGGTTTTGACGGAAATGGAAGGAGTAACGGGTGAATCGGAGGGTGAAGGTGAAGAGAGACATATAGTGATAAAGAAGGTTTAATTTCTAAATCTAAATTTCTAATTTCTAAATTTAATAATGGTAATATAGGGTTGTGTGGCTATTTTTATTTTTACTGTTAATTCCAACTCAATTAGGGAAACATTTTTGGCCGGATTGGAGTTATGTTTTAGGAATTAGAATCGATTATTTGTCCCCTACTTTGTATTTGTTGGATATTATTTGGTTTGTTCTTATAATTTCTAAATCCAAATTTCTAATTTCTAATTGGAAAAAAATTTTTAATTTTAAGATACTTTTGATTTTAGGGTTTGTGGGGATAAATATTTTAATGGCGGTGAATCCGATGGTGGCGGTTTATAAATGGCTAAGATTGGGTCAGATTTTGATAACATTTCTTTATTTTAAAAGAAATAAAGACTTAATTAAAGAAAAATTAGTAAAAGTTATTCCCTGCTGGATTATTTTAGAGAGTTTATTGGCGGTGGCCCAGATGGCTAAAAATGGAAGTTTAAATGGAATTTTTTATTGGTTGGGAGAAAGAAGTTTTTCATTTAATACCATAGGGATAGCTCAAATGTCGGTTTTAGGAAGAGGTTTAGTTAGAGCTTATGGAACTTTTTCTCATCCAAATAGTTTGGCGGGATTTTTGTTGGTGTCATTGTTGTTGTGGGGGTGGTTGAAACCCACCCTTCCCTCCCTTGAAAAGGGAGGGCTTAATACAAAAAATGTTTTTTGGTGGGGGGTGTTTTGGTTGGGTTTATTGGGAATATTTGTGTCGGGAAGCCGAACCATTTGGATATTAACGTTGATTTTAATTTTAGGATTTGTGATTAAAAATATAAAAAATAAAATTAATATAATCACTATTGTTTTATTGTTTTTAGGGATGATCTTTTTTGGACTTAAATTAGTAAATATGGAATATCAAATGTCAGATTTTTTAGGAGGATGGGATGCTGATGGAATTGGAAAAAGAACACAATTAAGTTGGGCGGGAATAAAGATGTTTAAAGAATCCCCTCTGTTTGGTGTTGGCTTGGGAAATTTTTTAGTGAGATTGCCAGAATTTCAAAAAAACAATGGAATATTTTGGTTACAGCCTGTTCATAATATTGTTTTATTGGCTTTAAGTGAAGTAGGATTGCTGGGTTTGATAATTATAATTTCTAATTTCAAATTTCTAATTTCTAACAAAAAGAAGAAAATTGATTTGATTTTTAAAATAATATTTGGAGTGATATTGGTAAGTGGAATGATAGATCATTATTGGTTGACTTTGCCTCAAAATGTTTGGTTGTTGGTATTGGTATTGAGTTTGGTTTAAATCCTCTCTCCGGATAAACCGGTATCTCCCCTTAACAAAGGGAGAAGTTTTTTCTTTGTTTTTTTAGGATAAAATAAGTAATGTTGAAAAAGTCGTTGTTGAATACTTGGGTACAGATAATAGCCAAGGGAATTACAATTTTAATTAGTTTAGTAACAACGGGATTATTAATCAGAAAATTAGGGGCAACTGGTTATGGTAGTTATACTTTGGTAGCTTCGGTATTGTTATTATTGGATTCAATTTCAGATTTTGGAACTAAAGTAATGGGGGTAAAAGAGGCGGCGGGAAAAGAAGGAAAAGAAAGAAATCAATTATTTATACAAGTGGCTTGGGCAAGATTATTGACAACATTAGTGGCTTTTATTTTGGGAATAGTTTTAATTTTTGCTTGGGGTGGATTTGCCGAAATTAAGGGCGAAGTATTTGTGGCCTTAATGATGATTTGGTTTACTTCAATTGCTGGAAGTTTGGAAATAATTTTTCAAACAGAATTGAGAATGGAACTAAAAGTAGTTATGGATATTATTTTTCCATTAATATTTTTAATAATTTTATTATTTTGGAATAGTCCAATAACTTTAATGTGGGTTTTTGGTGTTTATTTAATAGCTAGAATTTTAAGTTTGAGTTTAGGGTGGAAATTATTAAAGAAGGTTTTAGCTAATTTTAAAATAGAAATTTTTAATAAAAAATTTATTTTTGATTTTTTAAAGGCTTCGTGGCCAATGGGTGTTTATATGTTGATATTTACTGGTTATGATCGAGCAGTTGATTCTCTAATGATTGATAAATTTAGAGGAGTGGAGCAAGTGGCTTTTTATGGTTTGGCTTATAAAATCTATTCTAATATGGTGCAGCCGGTTTATTATTTTGTGAATAGTATTTTTCCGATTTTATCTGGTAAGCTGGGAGACAAAATAGTTTTATTTAAAAGATCACTAGCGATTGTTTTAGGGTCTTTGGTGGTGATTATTCCCCTCGCCTACTTATTAGCGCCATTGATGATAAAAATATTAGCTGGTAGCGGCTATGAATCATCAGTAACAGTATTAAGAATTCTATTGATTCCCCTCTTTTTTTCTTATATAAATCACCTGCTTGGATTTACTTTAATTGCTAAAGGCGGACAAAAAAAATTATTGTTTTTAGGAATTATAACTTTGGTTTTTAATTTTATTGGTAACTTAATAATAATTCCAAAATTTGGAATTATTGGAGCGGCTTGGGTGACTGGTTTTACGGAAGGATTGGCTTGTTTGTTGACAATTTTGGCTTTGAAGAAAATATAAATCCTCTCTCCGGATAAACCGGTATCTCCCCTTAACAAAGGGAGATTTTTTTATTTTTTTTTGGTCAAAACCCACCCTTCCCTCCCTTGAAAATGGAGGGCTTATTTTTGTTTTTTGATATATTCCCCTACTTAATATACTTACATATTTTTTTAAAATTTAGACAATCGGAATAGGGTTCGGATGATTTTAAACCCACCTGCCCTGCGGGCATCCTCCCTTAAAAAGGGAGGTTTTTATTTTTATAAGTTAAAAAATAAGGCGTTTGCGCCTATTTGAGTTATGACGTTTTTTCACGTTCCAACATGGCACAAAATTGACGTCCGAACGGATTTCAAAGATAATAACCGCATAATATCCGAATTATTACCGCATGGAATTAGGGTTTAGATCGTAGATGATAGATCGTAGATAAAAGAGAACACTTTTAAGTTAAAATAAACTATGAATTCGGCATTGCCTTTCGCTTTAATTATTGGAATTGATCAATTTGCAGCTAAAAAATTGGCGGAAGAATTGTCGGGGAAAGATATCAATGTGATTGGAGTAGGGGAATATGTGACAGGATTAAGCGAAATAAAAAATTTTGAATTATTGGTTGATTTGTCTGAAGTTAGTGGTAAATTTAATTATGTATTTGATTTTTTAGGAGATAAAAATTTATGGGGGATGGAACAGTTTAAAGGAGAAAAAATTACCTTAATTTCCATTAATGATAAAGAAAAAGCGGAAAAATTAAAAAAAGAGGTAGACGATTTGAATTTAAATTGGAGAGTGGTGGAAGCAGAGGGAGTTTATGGATCGGGGATGGATGAAGATAACTTTTTAGCGGAGGCAATTAAATTGGCGGTGGTAAATAAAAATTTAGTTTTACCAAACTTAAAAAGTAAATTTAGAATTTTAGCAATTGAAGATTTAGTGGAAGCAATTTTGAGAGCCAGCTTTTTGTCGGGGACAGAAAAAGAGAAATTTTTAGTTTTAGGTAAAGAAACTAATAGTGAAGAAGTGGCAAAAGTATTGATAAGTGAGGCAAAAATGACCCGATATAAGGTAATACAAGAAGAGATAGAAATTGAAAAAGTGGACGAAGAAAGATTGAAAGAATCGGTAAAAAAATTACGATGGGAAGCAAAAATGGATTTTAAAGATGGAATAACCGAAACATTGCAATATTTTTTTTCGAAAGCAGATGAGGAAAGTCGTAAAAAAAAGAAAACCACCCAGTCCGCTGTGGCGAACTTACCCTCCCTTAATTCTCCTTCGCTGAAAGCTACGGATGGACAAGGTAAGGCAGGGCTTAAAACACCTATTCTTAAAGAAGATAAAGTTAAAAGAAGAATGGAAGTGGTGATAGATGAATCTGAACCCGCCTTCGCTAAGACTTCGGCGGGCGAAGATGAAATTGAAAGTTTTTATAAACAGAAAAAGATGACGATGGAGGTGGAAAAAGTAAGGCCGGTGGAAAAAAAGGTGAATGAAATAGAATCCGCCGTCGCTAAAGCTATGGCGGACAAGGAAGAATTTGATGATGATTTTGATGAAGAGATGATGAAACCTACCCATTCTTTGATTGAAGAACCATTATTGATTAAAAAAGAAGAGTTAAAAAAGACAGAAGTGATAAAACCAAAAAAAGATAAATTAATAAAAAAAATGGGGAAAAAGTGGAAATGGTTGGTAATTATTTTATTAGTATTGTTATTAATAACACCGGTAAAATGGTCAATAACGACAGTGTTGGCGGTAAAAAATATTAAAAATAATATAACGCTGTTGGAAACTAAAAAATATAAACAGATGGAAGAATCGGCTGATAAAAATTTAGTTAGACTTAAAAAGATTGATCAACAAATTGATGATTGGGGATTAAATAAATTTGAAATAATTAGAAATTATCAAACACTACTTAAAATAGGGGAAGATATTCTAAAAATAGAAAAAGACGTAATTCCAATGAGTCAAAGTGCTGATTTGATTAGTCAGGCTATTTTTAAAGAAAGAGAAATAAATTTTTCTGATGAACTAAAAAAAGAGGAGGAATATTTGGTTAATTTTGAAAATGAATTAGGTTTAATCTTGGCAAGATTAAACGGAGATTACAGTTGGTTACCGGCAAAATGGAGAGTGGAATTGCAAATTGGAGCCCAAAAAATAAAAGAAATAAAAGAAAAATTGGTTTTAGTGTCAAAGGGAATAAAAATACTGCCGGAAATGTTGGGTTTAGATGAAAAAAAAAGAGAATATTTGGTTTTGTTGCAAAACGAAATGGAGTTGAGGGCGACAGGAGGATTTATTGGTAGTTATGCTATTTTGAGTTTTCAAGGAGGGAAATTATTGGATTTTAAAGTCAATGATATTTACGAAGCAGATGGTCAACTAAAAGGGCATGTGGAACCGCCAATAGAAATAAAAAATTATTTAGGAGAAGCTAGTTGGTTTATGAGAGATGCAAACTGGAATCCAGATTTTGTGAAATCAGCGGCAGATATTCAATGGTTTTTAAATCAAGAAATTAATCAGAAAGTGGATGGAGTAATTGGAATTAATTTGGCAGTAGCGAAATCAATAATGGGAGTGATTGGAGAAATTAATTTGACAGATTTTAAAGAGAAAATTACTAAAGATAACTTATATGAACAGGCGGAATATTATTCAGAAAGTAAATTTTTCCCAGGTTCAACTCAAAAAGCTAGCTTTTTAGGAACTTTAGGAATTCAAATGTTTAATGAAATTAAAGACTTAAAAATGAAGCAGCAATTGAGTTTAGTGTTGGCAATGATTGATATGTTGGAAAAGAATGAAATTCAATTAGCATTTAATAATAATGAAATAGCTAAAATAGCTAAGGATTTAAGTTGGAGCGGAGAAATTTATCAAGGAAAATGTACCAAAGAAAATTGTTTTTCAGATTATTTAATGGTGGTAGATTCTAATTTAGGGGTAAATAAAGCAAATTATTTTTTGAACAGAGATATGGAACAAGTGATAATGATTGGTGATAATTCGGTTGAAAGGACACTAAAAATTAATTATGAAAATACAGCTAAGACGGCGGATTTTCCGGGTGGAGATTATAAAAATTATTTAAGAGTTTATTTACCAACGGAGGTTAATTTATCACAAATTAGTTTGAATGATGGAGTCGGCAATGGCGCTAAAAAGATTTATTCAAGTGATGAAATTAGGATTAAAGAAATTAATGGTAAGAAAGAAGTGGGATTTTTGGTGACAGTACCGGTATTGAGTAAAAAAATAGTGGAAATTAAATATTCAACTGAAAATAAAATATTAGATAAAAAAACTTTTTCTTATATAAGTTATATTCAAAAACAGTCTGGATTTGGAGACACTGGTTTAGTGACACTAATTTCTTTTCCAAATGGGTGGCAACCATTACAAGTTGAACCGCAAGCAAGTATTGTGGGTGGAAAGTTGTTGTTTAACCAAAAGTTGATGGGGGATATTAAAATGGGAGTGGAGCTTGGTAAATAATTTGGTATAATAGGCAATTATGAATAAAGAAATAGTGGTAAATGGAGTTGATTTTCTGGTTAGAAAAGAGAATGAAAAAAGGGCTACCCAAAAAATGGAAAAGTATTGGAATGAAGAAGTAAAATCAGTTTGGGATGGTTTTTTTAATGATGAGGGATGGGTTAAACCTTTTGATGATTATCAAGAAGGGAAAGAAATTAAGTTAATTGGAAAACAGATAGATTTAGACGAAGAAGCAAAACTTTTGAATAGAAATTCGGCGGAATTGTGGAAAGAATTTTATGGAAAGAAAGTCTATGAATATATTTCAGACATGTTAGGTAAGACGGTAAGATTAAACGAGGAAGTGAGAATAATTAAGAATGATTTGTTTTTATCAAAAGAGGATTTTGAAAAGAATAAAATTTCTTATCCTTTTAATAATTTAAGAAATACTTTTTCAGAGAGTTATCTTGATTTGGAAAATAAAATAGAAAATTTACAACGTGAGGTTGGTTTTCAAAGAGATCTTCAAGGTCTTAATTGTGGAGGTATGGTTGGGCTAGGTTTTGATGTTCCTGAGATGGAAGATGATTTAATTCCAGAAGAAATTAATGGGGTTTATTTAATAAGAGCATTAAATAAAGAAAAAATGTTTGAATATTGGAAAAATGTAATTTTAGTACATGGCATAATTGATGATTTGTCTAAGGTTTTAATTAAAGAAAATAAGGTTTTTAAAATAGAAGAAGTTTATAGAAACAGAGAAATAGTCTTTAATGTTTTGAGCGGAGAAGTGCCTAAAAATGAGGTTTTTAATACAATTGATGAAAAACTTAATTCTCTTATTGAGAAAGGGATAAAAACATTAGAAATAATTAAAAACGCCAAAGAACACGAACTTATGACAAGAGAAATTAGTGAAGATTTGGCCACTTTTTTAGAAAAATCAGAGGTTAAGACAGTAGAAGAGGTGGCTATTTCTTTGGAAGTGATTTATAAAAAACAAAATGAAAGAAAAGAAAGTTTTAAAAAGAGTATTCCTTTAACTTTAGATTTAGAATTATCAGAAAATGAATTAGATGAATTGAAAAATGATGAAGAAATAAAGAGTTATAAAGATAAAATGATAGTAATTAAAAAATTATCAGATTTAGAAGATCAAATTGAGGAAACGGTAAAAAAAAGAGATAGTAGAAAATTTTTAGAAAGAGCTTTGAAAAAAGAAGATGATGAAAAATTAATAAAATTAAATAAAAGAAAAGAAGAGTTGAGAAAAAATATTTCTTTTGATCAAACCGGAAATATATTGACCGAAAGTGAAAGAAAGAAAATGATAAGATTGAAACAATTAGAGGGTGAAATAATACCAAGATTAGAAAAACAAAAAAAATATCTTAAATATTAAATTATTTATATTCTGAATGAAAAATGTAGTTGAAAATTTTGTTTGTGAAGTTTGTGGAGAGGAAGTTATTGGGAACGGAACAACAGATCATTGTCCAAATTGTTTGTGGGGAAAACATGTTGACGAAGAAAAGCCGGGAGACAGGGCTAGTCAGTGTGGTGGATTAATGAGACCAGAGGCGGCAGAATATAGAAATGATAGTTTTAAAATTTTTTATAAATGTGAAAAATGTAATCATGAATTTTGGGTGAAAGCGGCAGAAGATGATCGAGGTAAAAAAGATAATAGAGAATTATTATTAGAATTGATAAACAATATCGGCAAGTAGAGCTTATTCAGGAATGGTATAATGTTAGACATGAAATTTATTGAAGAATTTAAGAAAAAATTTCCAATTTCTAATTTCCAATTTCCAAAAAAGAAAAAAAATGAGAAAACGGAAAAAAAGAATTTTGTAAAAAAGGATTCTGTAAAACAGAATGGTGATATCCCGAAGGAACTTTTGGATAAATTGCCACCGGGAGTAAAAATAAAAAGAATTGAGGTTGGTCCAAAACAAGTTATTAAACTAGTGATTTGGTTAATTTTGGGTTATTGGATATTGTCCACTTTAATGTCGTTTTTAATGCCAGAAGTGGTGTCTCAGGTGCCAATTTCACAGGTAATACAGGCAGTAAAACAAGATGAGATTAAAAAAATAGTGGTGGCAGATAATCAAATATTAGCAACTTTAAAAAATGAAGATAAAGTTTTAGTGGCGTCAAAAGAAACAGCAATTTCGATGACGGAAATTTTACAAAAAGAGGGAGTGGATTTATCAAAAGTTGAATTACAAATAGAAAATAGGCAAGGTTGGAAAATGTTGGGAGAAATTTTGACTTTAGTACTAACAGTGGGGTTACCTTTAATGTTAATTTTATGGTTTTTTAAAAAACAAAGTGGGGGAGCCGGTGGTGGAGTTTTTGGTTTTGGTAAATCGACAGCGAAATTATTTATAAAAGGAAAACAGAGTTTAACTTTTAAAGATGTGGCTGGAGTGGAAGAAGCCAAAAATGATTTAGTAGAAATTGTTGATTTTTTAAAACACCCAGAAAAATATCAAAAAATGGGAGCAAGAGCGCCCAAAGGTGTGCTTTTAGTTGGGCCAAGTGGAGTTGGTAAAACTTTATTGGCCAAAGCAGTGGCAGGAGAAGCAGGAGTGCCATTTTATAGCATGGCGGGATCTGAATTTATGGAAATGTTAGTTGGAGTTGGAGCTTCAAGAGTCCGTGATTTATTTGGCACAGCTAAAAAAGCAGGAAAAGCGATTATTTTTATTGATGAAATCGATGCTATTGGTCGAGTTAGGGGAGGAATGGAAGGAGGAAACAGTGAAAGAGAACAAACTTTAAATCAAATTTTAGTGGAAATGGATGGATTTGAAATAAATTCAGCAGTGGTGGTGTTGGCAGCAACTAATAGAGGAGATTTGTTAGACCCAGCTTTACTAAGACCTGGTCGGTTTGATCGAAGAGTGGTTTTGGAATTGCCTGATTTAATGGCTCGACAAGAAATTTTAAAAATTCACGCCAAAGGAAAACCTTTTGAAGAAGATGTTAATTGGGAAATGGTATCAAGAGCGACAGTGGGATTTTCAGGAGCTGAATTGGAAAATATGTTAAATGAAGCGGCGATTGGAGCAGCAAGAGAAAATAAAACTAAAATTAGTATGAAAGATATTGATGAGGCTAGTTTAAAAGTTAAGATGGGAGCAGAAAAAAGAAGAAGTCAAAGTGATGAAGATAAATTAATGACAGCCTATCATGAAGCTGGTCATGCAATTGTAAATTATGCAGAAGATCTTGATCCAGTGTCAAAAATTTCGATTATTTCTCGAGGGATGGCTTTAGGTTTCACTTTAATTCCGCCACAAAAAGATGTTATTCACTACACTAAAAGTAAATTAATTAAACAAATGGCTATGTCGATGGGGGGTAGGGCGGCAGAAGAAATTATTTTTGGAGACATTACCACTGGAGCTTCATCAGATATTTCTCACGCAACCAACATGGCGAGAGATATGGTGATAGATTGGGGAATGAGTGAGTTAGGGCCAATTAATTTAGGATCACAGATTAATGTTAATGATTTTGGTAAATCTTATTTAGAACCATCAAAACTGTCGGATAAAATGCAAAGTAAAATTGATGAGGAAGTTAAAAAGTTTATTGATGAAGCTTATAGTGAGGCTAAAAAAGTGTTGACAAAAAATAAAGAAAAATTAAATGAAGTAGCTAAAGTTTTAGTGGAAAAAGAAAGCTTGGATCAAAAAGAGTTTGAAGAGTTGATGAAATAGAAACCCACCCCTCCGATAAATCGGAGACCCTCCCTTGAAAAGGGAGGGCTTATTTTTATTTATTTTCTTCTAAATTTATTATTCTTTGTAAAATAGCTAAACTACCTAAAGTGACGGGTTCGATGCCATTAATACCAAGTTCACCATCACCTAAATTTTGAAGACTGGAATAGGGGGTGTCAGAAGCATAATTAATAATTCCTAAATCAAAAGGGCAATTGTGAAGATCGACAATAGTACTTTTGGGAGCTTGTTGATCATAACAACTTTCAGCGACAGCACTGAGATAAGGACCAGATTCCATTTCAATAATGGTAATGTTATTTTTGAAATAAAAATTAAATAAAGCTTTGTTTTCCAGAAAAGTGCCGAAGACAGAAACGGCTTTTTGGTTGGTTAAAATTGATCCTTGATTATTAACGTAAGGGAAAAAAGTATTAAAACAATTATTAAAAAGATAAGAATTTTGGGTATGTTCATCAAAAACCAGACGAGGCATTTGAATATCGCCAATTTCACTGTTGAGAGCGGCGGCTTTACTAAGAATATAAACACCTTTAACATTTTTAACATTTGCCATCACTTCACTTAAGATGTGGTAAGCAGCAAAACCCAAAGGATAATCAATATTTAAAATTAAGGCTTTGGATTTGGCTAATTTAAGAGGCTTCTTAATTTTAAGACGAGGGTCGAGATGTTTTGATTTGACTAAACTTTTTAAAGGAAAAATTTGAGTGGTAATGTCGAGATAGTTAGGATTAGGAAGATTGAAAATATCAAGTTTTTTTTGGAAATCTAGATATTCTTTTTTGATTTCAGGATGAGAAAGAAAATATTTAGAAACAAAATAAATAAAATCAGTGGGATGTAAAAGGGAATTTTTAGATTTGATTTGTTCCCAGGTTTGATAAAGAGAAGGGTGGTTAGCTTTTAAATCAGTTAAAATTTCAAATTGATGAGCTAAAGGAAAACCAGTAAAAATATTCATTAAACTGTGAGTATTACTGGAAACAAAATAAATTTCTTGATGAGAAATATGGAAAGTAGAAGAGACATTGGTGGCAATGTTTTTCCACCATTTTTGGGTGGATTTAGAGTAATTGAGCCAAGAAGCAGAAAGAAGTTGAACTTTTAGATTAAGATGAAATTTGTAAATTCTTTTTAGTTTGATATTCCAATTTGGACCAAGAGAAGAAGTGAAAGTTTTCCATTCTTTGGGTGTAACTTTAAATTTTTTGAAAAATTTTCCCGACTCTAAATCTTTTAAAAATAGGGAATAAAGAGAATAGCTTTTGTGAAATAGCTGATTAAATTTATTCCACTCGGTTTGAAGAGTAATAAGAGTGTTGACGATGTCGTCAATATCAGAAATAGAAGCAATAAAATAAGCAAGAATATTTTTTTGAGAATTAAAATGAGCAATACGACGACGACTTTTAGATTTGGCTTCTGGCCACTGAGTGACATTTTCGTAGCCGGCTTCTTCAAAAATCTCGGGACTTTGGCCAAGAACGACTTTTTCGGTTTCGGAAATGGTTTTTGGAAGACGATCAAGAGCATAAACCAAAGCAGAAAAATCAACTTCTTTTTGGTTTGAACCAAAAGGATGGAGAATGGAATTCATTCTTAAATGGGAAGGGGAGAGAGAATGAATGGTGATTTCAAGATTGGATTTTAGGGCGGTACGATAAAAACGAATATGATTTTCGATGGAGGAAATATTGGAATTGGGTAAAATAGAGGGCATAAATAAGTATAGATTAAAAATTTCTAATTTCTAATTTCTAATTCTTCTGACAGGGCAAGGGTTTAATTGAAAATTTGTTTTATTTTTTCGATTGACAAGGGAGACTTTGGTTTTGATATAATATGGTATGTCAGAAAGAGGATCAGAAGGTATTAACTTTAATGAAAAATTAGTGGAAAGTTTTGGATTGGCAGAAAAATTTCGTAAAAGTGGCGCTTTAGGTGAAAAAACTGACCAAGAAAGTGTAAATGTGGCTAATGAGAAAGTTAGAGAGATTTTGAGTACTAGTTTTCCAGTTGCGCCTCATGCTGAAACTCAACGCGATGTGATACCTCAATATAGCACCGTGGCTGAGATGGTTAATATCTCTAAAAATGACACTTTGCTCCAGCCAGCAAAAGATCGGGCAAGAGATGCTTTGTTTCAGATAGGACTAGCATTGAGTCAAGATAAAGAAATATTTAAAGCGGCAACGGAAGGGACTGAAGAGTTGAATAAGATTTTGGTTTCCAGTTTACACGAAATTCAACCATATATTTTGTCGGTTTCTTTAACTGATGGAAAAAATGATATTGAAGGACAAGAAAGAGTAATTGAATTAGTTGATTTATTTAAAAAAAAGAAAAAGGCAGAGGCAATACATGGCAAGTATGAAACTGATTATTTAGAAGCGAGAGATGCTTTTTTGGGTAAATTATATGAAGATCGTGAAGAAACTATTAACGATGAAGAAAAAACAGGAAAAATAGAAACAATGATGGGATATGCTTTGGCACTTGATGAAAAAAAAGAAGAAAACAAAGGGACTGGATTAAATAAAACAGTGGAAGGAATGGAAGCTGCGGCGGAAAAAATGGAGGAAGCTACGGGTAAACAAAATGAAAATGTTGGTGGTAAAGGTGGGCAAAAAGAAGAAAGTGATGGTAGTAAAGTTGAGGATGGATATAGCGATGTTAGAAATGAAATAAAGGGTATTGATTTTGATAATAGCGAACAGGTATTAGCTTATAGTAGGGAATTATTAGATTACTTAGAAAATTCAAGTTATTCTAGCGATGATATAAATATTTCAGGCGAGACAACAAGGTTATTAAATTATATTTTAAATAAAAAAATTGTTGACAAGGTAAACAAAAAAGAATTTAAAGATATTGGAGATGAAATAAGAGCAAGATTGGCTTTACACGATACTGCTTTTTATATGAATAAAGCCAGTGGTAGCTTGTCGGAAAGAAGTAATAATAGTATTCCTAATATTCTTGAAAAACTTGGAGAACATGACAGACTCTTAACAAGAGAAGTAATGAGATTCTTTTTTGACAATAACAATGATTTACCTTTCGCAAAAGCATGGAATTTACTACAAGAGGCAAATTTTAATTACCAACAGATACTAAGAAAGGCTGGAGTAAGTGAGGAAAAAATTGGTTATAAATTTATTATGACTAAGGACAATAAAGATCCAGCAATTACAAGTGATGCTTTTTTTGGTAAAAAATATATTAATTACGAATATGATCTTAAAGAAGAAGACAAGACGATGGTTTATAATTATATGATTAAAGAACTTGGTGGTGATGAAAAGGCAAGAAAGGCTTTGCAATTGGCAGAAAAAATGTTTACAGCATCGGGTGAAAGCTCGGTAGTTAATGTAGGATTTGTTAATGGCGATGATCTTTCTGAAGCAATACATTTTGGTCGTTTTAGAGAAGACGATGCAAAACCTGGAAAAACTAAAAATTCTGGACCTGATGTACACAGAGGATGGATTAAAAATTTGACTTCGGGTTGGCTAAGAAATTTTTCTGGAGTAAATGATCCAGATAAACCGATTTTGGCTGATATTATTAAAAATAATTTAGATAATCTTGAGGGTAAAAAAGATTTTTATACCTACCATGGTGTTATTATTGGTAAAAAAACAGGACCACTAAAAGAATTACTTTTGAGTAAGAAACTTGAGAAACCAGAGGAAATTGTGGACATAGATTTCTTTAGAAGTAAAATTGACTTATTTAATAAACTTGATCCCCAAAATAAAAAAAGTTTAAGAGTTTTTTGGGTGGCTGGTTTGTTGCAATCGCAAATGATGAATAGAAATAATTTATGGGATTCAGATCATATTTCGAGTCTTAAAAGAATTCTTACAAAAGAAAGCCTTACTTTGAAAGGTCAACCAGTTGAATTCTTTTTGACAAAAGAGGAATGGGAATGGATGGCAAAAACTATTAACCTTAAAAAATATTTTGCAGTCGATTTTATTGCTGATGTTGTAGGAGATATGTTTAAGATGAAGAAAAAACGATAAGTCAAATATTTTCTCTTATTTAAATAAATTTAAGATATTGTTTAGATTCCGTCTTCTTGATTGTAACTAGGTGGTTTGGTTGTTGCGTTTCCGGAGCTATTAATTTTATTTTTATTTTTTAATTTTGACGAGATGGCATTAGTAACTTTACCAGCTCCAGAGGATACTACTTCTTTTCCAAATATGCCACCGGTTTTAATAGCAGCATTATTACTAAAGCTTTCTCCAATAGCCTTGCCGAAGGCGGAAGGTTTGAGCTGGAAGATGGCTTGAGGAACTAGGTCAGGAAGTTTAGAAATCATGGCAAGACCAGCAAGGCCGACAGCGGCGCCAAGAACTAAACCACTTCCATGAAGAGTGGTTTGTAAAAGTGAAGGGACCCATAAGCCAGCCGTACAAATTTCAACAAGATAATTAATAAAGACTAGGGCAATTAAAACAACAGGGAAGACGGCAACTTTAGAAATAAAATCGATTAACCAGCTTGAAAATCCAACTTTACTGTTGGGAATAGCTCCCATTCCAATTTCGATAGGAGCAACAATTATTTTTAAAATAATGGAGACATATGTTTTAAGTAAACCAAAAAAGAGTTTGATTAGCCAAATGGCAACAACAATAAATAAGATAACCATGAAAACAATTCCGCCGGCAGCACCAACAAGCCATCCAACAGCTTGTCCGGTAACGTTTCCACCGAGACTGGCGCCACTACCAAAAAGACCAGCAAATCCACCAATAATAGAGCCAAGAACAACTTCGCCAACTACAGCACCAAGAAGAATCATTGAACCGACAGGAACAGTTCGATTGGCTAGCATAGATAATTTAGTAAAATCAGCATTTACTAACTTTTCAAAACTGTAAAAACTGTCAGGAAGGAGATCGACAGGGATAAGGGTTTGCCAAGCTAAATTATTATAAAGATTATCGTTTAAACCAACTCCTTTGCCATTAAAAATTAAGGAAATAACAAGAGCTTGAAGCCAGTAACTAATGTCAATTATTAATCCAGCGATAGCATAGGAGAAAGTGACTAAAATTAAGGTGGTGATTATATTGGGAATGCTGCTTTGAATGGTAATGACGGCTTGAGGGCTGATCTTGACCCGAAGCATAATCATGATACCGACAATAATAAAAACAATGGCAGATAAGGCATAAATAATATTTCTCAAAACTTTCCACATAGGTAAAAGTTGTTGAAGACTGTTACCTGAATTAAAGCTGACGCCTTGAGCATAAGTAGTTTTTCCCAAAAAGTTATCTTTGACTTGAGCAATATATTGAATCCCAGAAGATTGAGGGGAGTAAAGAGAAGCAATGGCATTGACAGAGGTACCAAGAAGACCAGTAACTTTATATTTATCAATATCAATGTCGCCATTTTCCTTGAAGGGAATTGGTCCAGTAAAAGTGGTTAAGGCATTGACAGCGGTGGTGTTCCAGGAACTTAATTGCCAACTTTCGAGATTGTTACTTTTACCTTGATAATCTTGAGTTTGTTTAAGAATATTATTGGCAGCGACAATGTTTTTGGCAAAAAAAGTGGAAGTGACGACAGCTACAATAATAAAAATTATTTTAGTTGAAGTGTTTATGCTTGGTAAAATTTGAGTGTCGCGGGAATTTAATTTTCGGAGAATGTTTTTGATAGACATTATTAATAATTTTAGCATAAATAATAATTACCAATCGTTATTATTAGATGGGGTTAGTGATACCAGGACGAAGACTATTTAGACCATCCCAGCCGCTTTCAAAAGGAATAAAATTTAAGTCAAGTTGTTTTTTGATGGCTTTAGCATCGTCATCGGCAATTTGGTCATTGCCGGAAATTGGGGTTTTAATTATGTTTTTAACATTTTTTTCGTTGATATCGATGTTGTCTTTGGGGGTGATATAAAAATCATCATAGATTTGTTGATAACAAGTTTTTTTAGAGTCGGGAATAGTAATATCGGCCAAATCTTCAATTAGGTTTACTTTATCAATAACACTTGATTCGATGTCGACTAGTTTGTTGTTGTCGTCACAATAAAATTGCTCATTGGTTTGGACAAAATAATTAGCTAAGTCATCAACACTGATAATGGAACAATTACCCTCGAGACAAATTTGAGCTAGTTCAGCATTTTTATAGCCAAAAGTGCCCATAACTACTTGTTTAATTACATTACCCTTAAGACAATTTTGGCCATAGGAATCTTGAGAGCGAGAACCGGCAAAGGCATGTTTTTTATCAAAATCTTCATCGTCCTTATTACCATAATCGTTCATATCGGTTTGGATAATACTGATGTCTCTTTTTTGGACTGAATAATCAGTTTTGGTAAATAAACCAAAAAATAAAGTGATAATTTTTTCGATTATATTAGTTGGGGCACCCAATTCTTGAACAACACATTGAGCGGAAACTGAAGAAGGGAAAGATAAGGGGATTATTAAAAACAATAAAATAATAAATAAATTTCCAATTTCTAATTTCCAATTTCTAATTTTCATTACTGAGGAATATTAAATTTACTAACGTCAACACCAGTAAAATTACTAATAAATTTGATAATTAAAAAGGAAACAATAACTCCGACGAGGCCAAAAATGGATAAAGTGAGAGTGGAAGTGGCTTTGGCAACTTTTTTTGGGTCACCACCGGAAGTTAAATAAGTAAAACCACCACGAAGAAGCATAATAAAGAAAATAAGACCAGCAAAATATACGACAGCTTGAGCAATATTTTCAAAAACAACATTAAAATCTTGGATAGTAGCAACATCACCACTCCAATCGGCGGCGAAAATTGAAGAAGGAGATAATATTTTTGAAAGTAAATTCATAGATTAATTATACTATAAATCCTCTCTGTCTCGCTATTGCGAGACATCTCCCCTTAACAAAGGGAGAGCATAAACAAAAACCCCCTCCAAAATTTTGAAGGGGGTTTGAAAAATCAATTTGATTTTATTGGAAAGTAGGAATAGCTAAGTTTCCAAGGATATCGATACCGAAAACGGTACCAATAAGTTTCATAATGGCCCAAGCGGCAAAGACAATAACTAAACCAATTAAGGCATTAGTTATTTGGCCACGAGCAGCAGCAACTTTCTTTTCATCACCACCGGAAGTAATCCATTTTAGACCACCGAGAACGAGAATGAAGAAAAAGATTAAAGAGACAACAACTAAAACTAAACTGATAGCACCAGATACCATGCCTGGTATAGTTAAATTTTTTAAAGCATCAAAACCACCTGATTTTGGTTGAATTACTATATCGGCGGCATAAATTGGAGCAGCGACAGCGGCGAACTGAATTTTGTTTTTGATTTCTTTGATCATTTTTTTTAATTTAATAATTATTAATTAATTCTATCAGTAATTTTAACATATTAAAGAGATGGCCAAGTGATGGTTAAATTCTCCAGACCAGTAATGCCAAAGACAAATCCGATTAGTTTGATAATGGCGAAAACGGCAAAGATAATAACTATTCCTAAAATAGCATAAATAAGACTTTTTTGAGCTTCTTCGAATTTTTTTGGATCACCTTGGGAAGAAATCATGTGATAACCAGCGAGGATAAAATTAATGACAAAATATAAAACGCCAACAATAATTAGAAGAGTAACGAAAGTTTGAATAATACCGTTGATATAAGAACCAGAATTAGCAGCATCAACTTTGTCTTTTAAAACAGGATTGGTAATTTGGGCTAAAATGGGTTTAATTAATTTCATAGTTATTTACGGCTGATTTACTGTGTTGACAGTTTTAATACTACTTTTAAGATTGAAGATATCAGTAATTCCTAATAGGTTGGTAAGGAAAGCAGTGACACCAAAAGCAACAACGACAATGAGTAAACCAATTAAATTGTGGATTAATTTACTTTGAGCGGCTTGAAATTGTTTTGGATCACCTTTGGAAGAAATTAGAGTAAAACCAGCTAGAATTACTTGAATAACAAAAAAAATAACACCAATTATGGTAAAAAATCCTAAAATAGCACTGATAAGGCCTTCAAATTTAGTAACGGAATCAAGACCTCCGGTGGTTTGGATTCCAGATCCGGTAATATTGTAGGCAAGTAGTTTATTGGTTAGATAGTTCATTATGGAGTTGGTCCCTTAATTTCAGGGTTAAGAATATTAATACCAAAAATATAACCGACGACTCCGGAAATAACAAAAGCAGAGGCAACGATGATAAGACCAATAATGCTTTGCCAAATAGTAGCCCAAGCGGCGGCGATTTTTTTTTCGTCGCCATTGGCGGAAAGATAGCCAAAACCAGCAATAATAATTTTGACGATAAAAAAGAGACCAGCAGCGGTGCCGGCAAGTTTAAAAATAGTGCTTATAAAATCAAAAAAACCTTGAGGGCCATCGGCAAAACCGGTGGGGTTTGCTATTTGTCCGAAAGTGTTTGCCATATTTAAAAGTTTGGATTAAGAATTTTTAACCCAGTAATAGTTTCTATTATTTGGATGATAGTAAAGGCTAAAAGCACAATGGCTAATCCAATTAGGGCATTGGTGACAGCGGCTTTACCTTGGGCAGCTTTTTTAGAATCACCACTACCTGCGTTCATTATAAGGGTAATGCCACCAAAAATCAAAAGACCAATAAAAATAAGACCAGCAACAGTAATAGAAACCCTGAGAATAATGGAGATAAGAACACTGGCAGAACCAAAGGTACCACCAAGAGTTTTGGAGGTGTTTTGGCCAAGTTGTATGTCATCAAGACTGAAAGCTAATAGGGATTTCATATCTGATGAAATTATACTATA
>CAZOQV010000006.1:0-41638 GCA_964582365.1 uncultured Gammaproteobacteria bacterium
TTCGAGCTAAATAGAACAGACAAAGGTTCTGATTTGTTCCAGAACGGGGAGCAAAATTAAAAATGTGTTACACTTTTCTATGAGTAATATTGTTCCATTGTATGGAACTTTTGAAAATCCGCCTCCAATAGATCCTTTTACTTCAATATTTCAATTCATTACGTCTTCAACTTTTATTATTGCCAGTTTTGTTTTAGGATTTATTTTGTTTTTAATATCTAATAAAAAAATTTTTATTTATTTACCTTTAATCATTTTGTTTTTAATTTTTTGTTTAAAAATTATTTTTCCTTTTAGTTAAAAATTATGGCAATGCAACTATTGTACGGACCAGGTTTTGCTCCAGAACCAGAACCATTTTACGTTCCAATTCTTCGATTTTTAGCATCTCCATTCTTAGTTATTATTAGTTTTGTTGTTGGTTCATTGTTATTTTTATTAACTAAGAAAAAAATATTTATTGTTTTGCCATTAATAATTTTTTTATTGTATTTTATTTCTAAACTAATATTGGATGTTTTTTTCATTTTTTAAATGTCTCTTTTTTCTAAAATACTTCTTTTAGGTAAACTTAAATTAAATTCATTACAACTTAATTATCTTCGAAAAAAACACCCTCTCAACTATTTATTTTGGGAAGCCACATTAAATTGCAATTTTAATTGTCGTCATTGCGGATCAAGAGCTAGTCGTCAAAATCACTTCAATGATGAATTGACTACCGAAGAAATTAAATCGGTTTTTAAATCAATTTCTCTAAAAACTAATCCCCAAAAAATTATGTTGGCAATCACAGGCGGAGAACCATTACTTCGCAAGGATTTATTTGATGTTATGGATTATGCCAATAAACTTGGTTTTAATTGGGGCATGGTAACTAATGGATATCTAATTAGTCCAAAAATTGTTGAACAAATGAAAAAGTCCGGTATGTCAACAATTGTTGTTTCTATTGATGGAATTGGCAAAAAACATGATGAATTTCGTCAAACCCCAGGTTCTTATGAAAAAGCTATTAACGCCGTTAAATTATTAGTAAAATTTGGTTTCGTTAAAAATGTTCAAATTACTACTGTTATAAACCAAAACAATATAAATGATTTAGAAGAAATGTATCAAGAATTTTCTAAATTACATCTTCATTCATGGAGAATTGTTAATATGGATCCAATTGGTCGAGCTCAAGACAATAAAAAATTACTTTTAAAACCAACCGAATTTAAAAAAATGGTTAGTTTTATTAAAGAAAAACGTCCAATTTCCAAAATGGATATTACTTATAGTTGTTCTGGTTTTCTTGGTCCTAAATATGAAGGAAAGGTTCGTAATTGGTTGTTTAATTGTTTAACTGGTATTACTACCGCCAGTATTCTCCATAATGGAGATATTTTTGTTTGTCCAAATGTTAGTAGAATGCCAGAATTAATCCAAGGTAATATTCGTAAGAATGATTTTTATTATACTTGGCAAAATAAATTCAAAATATTTCGCCAAAAAAATCGTACTTCTTGTTCTAATTGTAAAAAATGTTCCGAATGGGAAAATTGCTATGGTGGTCCTTTTCATCTTTGGGATTTTGATAAAAACCAGCCAAAAATTTGCCATCTTAAATATTTAAAATAGTTCTAAATCTGTTCCACTTCTCGAGCTAATAAAAAATTTCAAATACCTTGTTTTTTGATTTTTCTCCTTTAATCAAAATTATTTCCGATTTTTTAACTTTCAAAAATTTAGCTAGTGATTCAATAACAGCTTTATTAGCTTTTCCTTCCAACGGTGGCGCATTTACATAGACATGAATCATTTCAGTTAAATCTTTTTCTACTCGTGGATTCTTTGAATTTGGATGAACCACCACTTCTATTTTCATAATTCATTATATCTTTATTTATTAGTTTCAAATCCATTATTTAGTCGTCTGTAGTTTTGATAAAGGTGGCCACTCATCGAGCATGTTATCCTTTTTTAATGTCTCGTGTCATTTTAATTATTTCTCTAATTATTAATGTCATTTTAGGTTTTTTATTTCTTCGCCCTCGTCCAGTTACTCAAAATCTCTATCAAGTCGACCGCGTTATCGATGGCGACACTTTTGTTTTAACCAATAAACAAGAAATTCGTCTTATGAGTGTCAATGCTCCGGAAGTCGGTCTTTGTGGCAGTCAAGAAGCCACCGATAAATTAAAAAGCCTAATTGAAGGCAAAAAAGTCAGACTAGAAGGGGATATAAACGATCATTTCGGCCGACTTTTAGCTCTGGTTTATATTGATGATCAATTAATTAACAAAGAAATGATTCTCTCTGGCTGGGCCCGTTTTACCTCAACCGCCTCACCAGAATCAGAAAATTTAAAATCAGCTTTTCAGAAAATAAAAACCGAAAAATTGGGTGTTTTTAGTCCCCAGTGTTATCAAAGCACTAATCCCCAAAATCCAAAATGTAACATCAAAGGAAATGTCCGCGAAGGCAAAAAAACATATTTTTTCCCGGGTTGTGGCAATTACAGTAACGTCGCCATCGAGCTAGACCAAGGTGATCAATGGTTCTGTTCCGAATCCGACGCCGTCTCCGCCGGCTTTGTAAAAAGCGCCAATTGTTATGCCAAAGTGTATTAAAACAGAGGTATAATAATTTATTATGCCAAATATAGAAAATCTTACCAAAAGAATCATTGATTTTAGGGATGCGCGAGACTGGAAACAATTTCACAACCCAAAAGATGTAGCGATTTCGCTGTCTTTGGAAGCGGCGGAAGTTCTTGAACATTTCCAATGGAAAAATGGAGAAGAACTTGAAGAATATTCTAAAACCCACAAAGAGCATATCGGGGAGGAATTAGCCGATGTTTTATATTTAGTACTTTTAATGAGTAATGATTTAGGAATAGATATTGCTAAGGCGGTTGAGAAAAAGATGGACAAAGCCGAAAAAAAAGTTAAAAAGATTTTAGTTTAAACCAAAAAATATGAACATATCTCTAACAAATTTAACTCCCTTAGCCTCTGTAGTTTTTGGAATATTAATTCTTTTATTTCCCAAAATATTAAATTATTTAATCGCTGCCTATCTTATCATCATCGGACTTTTAGGGATGGGAATACTTAAATAATAATCAAAATGGATTTTAAAATTGGAAATATCTATAAAGCCATAGGACTTAGATCGGAAAAAATATTCAAACCGTTGATAAAAGATAATCTTCAAACTCAAAAAGAGACTCAAATCATAGATCAACAAAAAATATTAGACAAAGGTTTAGTAGCTGGATTGGTTAAAAAATCTAATCGAATATTAGTCAGTATTTCTACTCATCGTTTTCCCTTTGATTTTTTTCCAGATGTTCTTAATCTTGAAGAAGGCCGAGTTAATGTTATCATTCGTGATTTTTTCTTTTCCTCTCAAGTCCACAGCGTCGATATAAAAAACATTTCCAATATATTTATTAATCTGACTCCATTTTTTGCTCAGTTAGTAATTGTTTCTAAAACTTTTGCTAAAAATCAAATAAAAATAAGAAATTTATGGAAAGAAGAGGCTATTTTTGTCAGAAGATTAATCGAAGGACTAAGAGTTTTTGAAGATAATCAAATTGACACCTCAAAATATTCTAAAGAAGAATTAATTATTAAACTTCAAGAATTAAGTAAAACAGAAATAGTCATCTAATAAATTATAAAACCGAAAATTCGATCTATTGTAAAATATTTTTTTTACATTATCATATGAATATGAGTTCATGCAATTGTTGTTCTTCTGATGATTCAAAATCCAAAAAAATAGGGGATTTGTCATTTTTACTTAAAATAGTTTCTGATAATAGCCGACTTCAAATTTTATGTATTCTTCAAACAGGAGAACATTGTGTTTGTGAATTAATGGAAGAAACAAAATTATCCCAAAGTTTAATTTCTCATCATCTTAAAGATTTAAAAGATGCCAATTTGGTTTCCGATCGAAAAGATGGTAAATGGGTTCATTATTCTTTAACCGATGAAGGCAAACGAATTATTAATTTATTATTTCAAATCTAATTATGGATAAAATTATTATTGAATGGAAACATTTTGATAAAGACGGAGCCACTTGTGATCGCTGTTCTCAAACCGGCCATAATCTTCACCAAGTCATAAAAGATTTACAAAAAAAATTTGATATTAAATTTATAGAAACGAAATTAACTGAAGACAGAATGTCTGAATCAAACCAAATAATTATTAATGGAAAATTAATTGAAGAATTAATCCCTAATACTAAAGTTGGTGAAAATTTTTGTAGTTCTTGTACTGATTTGACTGAAAATTCTTCCGATTGTCATTGCCGAACCATTAATCAAGGTGAAACAGTTTTTGAAGACATTCCCACCGACTTAATTAAAACCGCTATTTTAAACATTACAAATTCTAAATCAAAATCAAATATGAAAATCCAAGTTTTAGGATCAGGTTGTCCCACCTGTAAAAATCTTTATGAATTAACTCAAACCGCTGTTAAAGAATTAGGTATTGATGCCGAAGTTGATTATTCAACCGATATTTCCAAAATTATTGAATTAGGAGTTATGGAGTCACCAGTCATGACTATTGATGGCAAAATTGCTCTTCTTGGTTCTGGTAGTTTGGAAAAAATTAAAGAAATTTTAAAAAAATTAGAAATTAGAAATTAGAAATTTTTCCCAATATATGGACATTTTTTATCCTGTTCAATTATTAGCCGATACAATCACTGGGGGTTGGCTGAATTTGGCCAAAGAATCTTATTTTGGAAATGCCTTAAATTTCTTTATTTACGACGTTATTAAAATTGGAATTCTTTTGGTTTTTATAAATTATTTAATGGCGATTACTCGTTATTATTTTCCAGTTAATAAAGTCAAAAATTTATTAACCAAAAGACGCTGGTTTGGTCTTGATTATTTATTTGCAGCCCTTTTGGGAGTTGTCACTCCTTTTTGTTCCTGTTCCTCAATTCCCTTATTTATCGGTTTTTTAAGTGTCGGCATTCCACTTGGAGTTACCTTTGCTTTTCTAATCGCTTCGCCGTTGGTTAACGAGGCTTCTTTGATTTTATTTCCAGCTCTTTTTGGTTGGCAAACTACCATTATTTATAATGTCGCTGGCATTATTGTGGCCGTCATCGGTGGCATTATTATTCAAAAGTTACATTTAGAAAAATATGTTAATCAAAATTTATTGAAATATAAATCTCGTGCCGATGTCGAAGCTGAAAATGGGGGAGAAAAAATAAAAATAAAAAAACTTTTAGGATATTGGTGGACTGATGGTTTCAAAATTACTAAAAGTATTTTTCCTTATGTTCTTTTAGGTGTCGGTATTGGTGCTATTATTCATGGCTTTGTACCAGCCTCTTTAATTGAAAAATATCTTTCCATCAAAGCCTGGTATGTTATCCCCATTGCCACCCTTTTAGGTGTTCCGCTTTACGCCAATTCGGTTTCAGTTTTGCCAATAATCGAGGCTTTTGTTAATAAAGGAATTCCCATTGGAACTGCTTTATCTTTTATGACTGCCACCGTAGCCTTGTCTTTACCACAGGCTTTAATTCTTAAAAAAGCCATGAAGTGGCAATTACTACTCATTTTTTTTGGCATTACCAGTCTTGGAATTATGTTAATTGGTTATCTTTTTAATTATTTACAATAATGAAACAACTTTTAATCATATTTTTATTTGTCTTAGTTTTTATTTTTTCAATTTCTGCTCTTGTTCTTTTTGAACCATTTAAGGCCAAAGAAAAAGTAATTTCTAATGACCAAAAGCCAATTCCAACTCAAACAATAAATACCACTTTACCCTCTGGTTCTGAAAAAATTGAGGTCTTTTCTTTTCACTCAACTCAAAGATGTATTTCTTGTATTTATATTGGTCAATATACTCAAGAAGTTATCACTCAAAAATTTGCCTCTGAAGTTTCTTCCGGAAAAATAATTTTTAAAGAAATAAACATCGATTTATCAGAAAATAAACAGCTAGCCAAAGATTATCAAGTAACTGGTTCTTCTCTTTATATTACAGTCACCAAAGATGGTCAAACTTTCAAAGAAGAAGACACTGATGTTTGGCGATATGTTCCTCAAGAGACCAAATTTAAAAGTTATTTAGAAAGCAAAATTAAAAAATTATTATAACCTATGGAATGGCTAAATTATTTAATTGATACTTACAACATTCCGCTTTTATCAGCTTTTTTAATTGGCATAATGACTTCCATTAGTCCTTGTCCATTGGCCACCAATATCACCGCCATCGCTTTTATTTCTAAAGATATAAAAACAGTCAAAAATACTTTATTAAACGGACTTTTCTACACTTTAGGTCGAGGAATTAGTTACACTTTATTGGCCACTCTCATCTATTTTGGTCTGTCATCTTTTTCCATTTCTTCCGTTTTTCAAGGTTGGGGAAATAAATTTCTTGGTCCATTTTTAATTTTAATTGGTCTAATCATGGCCGATATTATTAAAATTAATTTTAAAACCAATAATTCAAAAATTGAAAATATAAAATTATGGTTAGCTAAAAAAGGTTATCTTGGCTCACTATTATTAGGTATGATTTTTGCTTTGGCCTTTTGTCCCTACAGTGGAGTTTTATTTTTTGGAGTTTTAATTCCTATGGTTTTAAAATCTAGTGAAAGTCTTTTATTACCACCACTTTTTGCCCTAGGAACTGGTTTACCAGTTATCATTTTTTCTTTTATTATTGCTTTTAGTTTTAATAAACTTAGTCTAATTTTTACCAAAGTTTCTCAAGTGGAAAAAATAATTCGAAAAATTATTGCTGCAATTTTTATTATTATTGGAATTTATTATTTACAATATTTATTTCAATTTATTTTTAATCACTATAAACAAAAAAAAGTCACCATTGCTGTTTGTCCCACTTGTTTTGAATATACCCAAAAATTAGATCAAAAAAAATATACAGTAATCAAAACAAAATCCACTTCAGAAAGTCTACAACTTTTTAAAAACGGTCAAGTAGATTATATTTTTGCTGGTAGAACTCTAAAGCCTGACGAACCAAAAATGGATTCTTATATAATAAAAAACGGTTATTCTTTTTTAAGTGATATCGAAAAAACAATTAAGACAAAAGATTTAAATAAATACCAAATGTATACCGATTTGGATGATAAACTAATTAGTTCAATTTTAAATTTAGATAATATAAAAAAAGTTGAAAACATCTATCAATATTTAAACCAAGGAATTGTTGTTACTTCATGGGAAAATACCGATTATTCCAAAGCCCAAATAGTTCATGTGTTTGATGATAATGGTAATCGACTAACTTTGTCTCGACAGCCAACTCTTTACTGTCCTAATAGTTGTAGCTCTAAATTATTATCAGATATTTCAAATTTATGAAAAAACAAATTATTATCACCAGCGTTTTAATTCTAATCATTATTGGATTAATTTCGTCAGTTGTTATTGGTAGTAAACAAAAAAAATCTCCATCTGTAATTAATAATCCAGAGATTGAAATAACTACCACTAGTCCGGCTATCTTAGATGCAGATATTTTTTATTGGGGAGAGACCTGCCCTAATTGTCACGATGCTATTGATTGGATGAAAGAAAATAAAATCGATCAACAAATTAAAGTTATTAAAAAAGAGATTTACGAGAATAAAAAAAATGCCAATGAATTAATTCAAAATGCTAAAGATTGTGGAATTAATGAAAACGAAATCGGGGTTCCTTTTATGTTCACTAAAGATCAAAGATGTCTTGTTGGCACTCCCGATATTATTTCCTATTTAGAGGGGGAATTAGATAAAATAAACAATAATAACGAAGTTATCAATTAACCATAAATAATGAAAAAAATTATTAAACTACTAACATTTATTTTTCCATTTGTTTTTCCCATAAAAACTTATGCTGTTTGTCCTGTCTGTACTGTGGCCGTTGGTGCTGGTCTAGGTATTTCTCGTGTAATTGGAATCGATGACTCTATCACCGGAATTTGGATTGGTGGATTAATTATCTCTAGTGGTCTTTGGATGGCAGACTTTGTTAAAAAAAGAAATTGGAAAATTCCTTTTCCGAAAATTATATTAACTTTATTGATGATAATTTTTGTCCTACCTCCTCTATATTTGTCAAAAATGATTGGATTATCAGGCAATATTTTATTTGGTATAGATAAAATAATTCTTGGAATAATATTAGGTTTTATAATTTTTCTACTTGGAGTAAGTATTGATAAATGGCTAAGAACTACCAATAATAATAAAGTTTATATTTATTATCAAAAAGTTTTAATTCCTGTCTTTTTGTTATCCTTAATTAGTTTCTTTCTTTATTTAATTACTAGTTAATATAAAAAATATGGATATAAAAAATAATATTAAACCAGATATTAATGAATTTATGGACAAAGTTAAGTCCCTAGAAAAGGGTCATAAACTTGATCTTTCTTCTGATGAAGATTTGTCTATCGCTATTATGAATTTAATTTCTATGGAAGAGCATTTTTTCTTTAATTACAACAAAACTGGTAATGAAAAATATTTAGATCTTCTTAACGAAATTAGAGAAATCAGAAAAAGTGCTTTAAAAAGAATTATAAAAGACTATGAAGGTGAAAATTGGTGTATTAGTAAACATCTTTTAGCTTCATCTATGAGATTTATGGAAGTTGGCACTAAAGCACTAACTAAAGGTGACAAAGAGGATGCTGCCGATCTTTTTCAAAAATCCTATCAACTTTACAGCTTATTTTGGGGATTAAATTTAGGTTTAGTCACTGACAAAGACATTAAACATCAAGATAATAAAGAAATTGCTTTTATTTCTGAAGACAAAAAACCAGAGAAAAAAGAATCTTCCTCAATTTTTGCCAAGCTTGGAGAAGTAGTTCAAAAAGCAATTGACTGTTGTAAAGAATAAAAGTCATTTTGTTTTTAAATTTTATAAATAAACATTATATTTTTTTCAGATGTTTTTCAGATTCCATCGTTAACATGTTAGTTATTAACAGTTAACAAACCAAAAAAGGGGGTGTAAAAATAATGAACAAAAAAATAATAATTGGAGCAGTGGCTTTGCTTTTGGGAGGATTAACAATCTTACCTAAAACAATTTTTGCTTATCAAGGAAATCCAGCCGTCAAAGGTCCGGATTACACTGCTGAAAGACATGCTATTATGACCGAAGCATTTGAAAATAATGATTACAATAAATGGAAAGAACAAATGCAAGGTAAAGGTCGAGTAGTTGAAGTTATCAACGAAAGTAACTTTTCTCTTTTTGCCCAAGCCCACAAATTGGCAGAGGAAGGTAAAATTGATGAAGCCAACAAAATCAGGCAAGAACTTGGACTTGGCTTAGGTGGTCGTAAAGGTAATGGCTCAGGTAGAAGGCACCCATAAAAGCTTTAAAAACTAACTCTTGTAGCTATAGATGCAAGAGTTAGTTGATAGTATTCCAAAAATGTTACAATTTTATTGTAACAATAATAAAAAGGGAGGTGATGTTGTGTGATAGATGAATTAAATAAAAAGATTAAAAACTTAAATATGTGGGATATGGCTTGTACCAAATTAGCAGTTATGTTTTTTATTATGTTTTTGTTTTCTATTTGGCCAGCTTTTAGAGATTTTGTTCAATCAACTAATTATTGGATATTTTTATTAGCTTGGGTAATTTTTGCCATCAAACCATTTAAAAGATTTTTTTCTAACAAGTAATTTCAAATTAGAGTTTACTGTTTATAACTCTCTATTTTTTTGAAAAGGGTATAATTATTTATGATCAAACAATATTTTGTTGCCTTAATAACTTTTTTAATAATTGATGGAGCTTGGCTAACATTAATAGCCAAAAATTTTTATGCTAAACACTTAGGTTTTTTGATAACCAAAACTCCAAACTTAATAGCCGCTGGAATATTTTATTTAATTTATATTCTTGGGATAGTCGTCTTTGTAATTTCACCAGCGCTGCAAAAACATTCTATTTTTTCAGCAATTTTTATGGGTGCCTTGTTCGGTTTCTGCGCTTATGCCACTTATGATTTAACCAACATGGCCACTATTAAAGATTGGCCTTTAATCGTTACTATCGTTGATTTAATTTGGGGAGCTTTTTTATCAGGCTCAGTCGCCGGTATCAGTTATTTTATTTTAACTAAATGGCTCTAATTTATACTGCCGTCTTAATATGGTTTTACATGACGCTTTGGTATTTTTTGTCGGTCTTAAAAAAAAGAAATGATATCGCCGATGTTGCTTGGGGTTTGGGTTTTATTTTGGTAACAATTTTTAATTTATTGTCTAATTCCAGTTATAAATTACTAATTTCTTTATTTTTGATTTCCATTTGGGGACTGAGATTAGCCATTCATATTTATAATCGAAACAAAAATAAAAAAGAAGACTATCGATACGACCAATTTAAAAAATCACCTTATTTTAAAGTTTTTATTACTCAAGGATTTTTTATGTGGTTAATTTGTTTGCCTATTATTTTTTCTCAAGAAAATCTAAACTGGTTAAATATTTTGGGAATTTTTATTTGGCTTATTGGTTTTTATTTTGAAGCCACTGCTGACAATCAATTGAAGAAATTTATAAATAATCCCAACAATAAGGGTAAAATAATGCAAAGCGGTTTGTGGGCTTACAGTCGTCACCCAAATTATTTTGGAGAAGTAACCATGTGGTGGGGAATTTGGTTAATTAATCTTAATTCAAATTGGTGGGCCATTATTGGTCCTTTAACAATAACTTTTTTAATTTTAAAAGTATCCGGCGTGCCTTTATTAGAAAAAAAATACGAAGGTAATTTAGAATTTGAAAATTATAAAAAAAGAGTTTCTGTTTTCATTCCTTGGTGGCCTAAATAATTCCACGAAGTAATATAATCTATTTAGATGAAACACAATAAAAAACTGAAAGAAGAAGAGTCAAATTGTGATCAAAATCCCATTGTATTTAAAAATAATAAAAAGTTTTTAAAATTAGCTAAAATTTTTGGAACAATTTGGTTTATTACTATTATTTTATTTATTTCATCGACTTTATTTGTCAACAAATATCCCCAATTTTCCTTTGAAAATTATAATTTTTCTTCAATTTTTCTTGTTGTCACTGTCGCCATTGGAATTATTTCTTTTTTACTAACAGTAATAACCTTAGCCTTAAATCTTTCATATGGAAAACATTTTAAAGAAAAATCTTTTAAGAAATTTTTTAGATTCATTTTCTCTCTGATATTTTTACCTTTTTTAGTCATGAGAAATTTTTTCGGTGCCATTTTTGGTTTTTTTGTTCTCTTACCAATATGGGGATTAGGTGTTATCTTCGCCCTTTTTGTTTTGGGCATAATTAGAAGTAGTACTCCTGTGACAGGTAATTCCATGAATCCCACAATTCTTGACAAAGAGAATGTTGATCTCAGTTCTTTTAGTTTAATAAATAAGTTTTTTTTAAAACCTCAAAAAGGTGACATTATCATTTTTGAATCAGGCAGAACCTCTGATTCAGACGGGCAAATTGTTGGTTATATTAAAAGAATTGTTGCCACTGGCGGAGATGAAGTCAGTATTCGCGATGGATTTTTATATGTAAATAATGAATTAATAAAAGAACCATATACCGCCAAACCAAGATCAACTTTTGGAGGTTCATTTTTGGCAGATTGTAAAACTATTAAAATTCCCGATGGTTATTATTTTGTTTTAGGTGACAATCGAAAAAGAAGTAAAGATTCACGGGAAATTGGTCTAGTTTCGATAAATGAAATTGAAAGTATTTTACCAATGGATAAACAAAATCAGTTTAAAGACAGATTAAGAGATGCCTCTAATGACGGTACAGATCACGGTTTGCCATCTTTTAATTTAGATGATTATTATCAAAAAATTAATAAAATTAGAGAAGAAAATAATTTAAAACCCTTAAAAAGAAATGAAAAATTGGAAAAGGCCGCTTTGGCCAGAGCCAAATTTATTGTTGAAAATAATGAGGTTGATTTAATAGGGAAAGATAATAAAAGTAAATATCCCTATTCCAAAGCGATTCAAGATTCTGGATACAACAACATAATAACCGGAGAAATCCTTACCACGGGGTATTACGATTCGGAAGAATTATCTAATTATTGGTTGGATTATGAAACTAAAAAGAATTTACTTGATAAACAATTTCAAGATACCGGTATTGCCTCATATGTGGGTAAAATTAACGACTGTGAAGTTCAAGTAATAGTTCAGGAATTTGGTGGTTATATTCCTCCAAATTACGATAGATCTAATATTGAAGGCTGGGAGAAAATTCTAGCCAGATTAAAAGAAATTCAACCATCGTGGCAAAAATGTAAAGAATGGGGGAATGTTTATGAAAACAATAAATCTATCTGCGACCGAATAAATGAAATAATAAGTATTAGAATTAGCAACATAAATTCAGCCGTTAATAGGATGAGAAGTAATCAATGGCTAACTTCTTCAGAATTAAAAAATTTAGATAAAGACGAATCTCTATACGAGGAACAAGAAAGTTTGGCCACAAAACTTAATAATCTATAATTATTTATTTTCTTTATTCTCTTTCTTAATGGTTTTCCAGTGGTAGAGATAAAGTGGCACACCAATTAAAATCATTGACAGCGAATTTGATAATTGTCTTTTTTGTTGATTAGACTGTTCTTGTTTATTTCTTTTTTCCATTTCTTCCGGAGATATTTTTGTTTTTTCTTCAACCATTGGATCCGAATAATAAGTGTATTCAGAAACTTTAAAAACATAAGTTTTAAGACCCAAATCAATTAATTGAATACTGCCAATAATAGTAATTAACAAACCGACAAAAGAAAAAAGATACAAATACAAAAGTCGAATATTAAATTTCATATATAAAAAGTATATCACTTACCTTTTTGAAGAAAGTGGTGCTTGTATTAAATAGTTTTGTTGTTTACACTTAAAAGTTGGAAAAATTTTAAAGGTGTTTTTTTTGTTAATTCAATTCTCCTCTTTTTTATTTTATTCGCTATATAAAGCATATTTTTTATAAGATTATTAATCTTCGCAAAATAACCGCTTCGTATATAAAATTACAGGTTCCGTGTAAAAGATAATAACAATTTACACAAGCTAAATATTTCCTGTAATAAATTTATGTTTGACATTATAAATTTAAAGTGATTTAGTTATATAACAAATAATATTATTTATTTGTTACATTAATAATTTAGTACTATATGAGAAAAAAAATATTTCTAAGTCTTTTCATCATTACAGTCATTGGAGGAGTCAGCGTCGCCGCCACCCGCGCTTTCTTTTCTAACAGGGAAACTTCAACTGGTAGCACTTTCACTGCTGGTACATTGGATCTAAAAGTCGGAGATGCCGACGGTACCAATGTTGAGCCTTTTATTATCTCTGGAATTGGAGCTTCCGGTGATATTTCGGGTTCAAAAACTTGGGTAGTGAAAAATACCGGTAGCTTACCTGGTCGTTTATATCTTAATCTAAGAAACATCGTTAATTATGAAAATGGTTGTAATGAACCTGAAGCCATAGGCGATACCACTTGTGGTACCCCTGGTGCTGGTGAAGGTGAATTAGGCAATGTTGTGGTGGCTAAAGTTTATTTAGATGATGTTGAAAAAGTTTCATCTAATTTAAACGAAATTAATGTCGCCAAAATCGGAACAGATTGGTCAGCTCTAGAACCAATTATTCTCGAAGGTGGCGCTCAAACAACCATTAAGATTGAATGGAATACTCCACAATCTGCTTATGGTAATGAAATTCAGTCGGATAGTTTAACTTTCGATGTGGATTTTGATTTAGTTCAGTTAATTAATTAATTTTTCCATACACCCTCCTTTTTTTTAGGGGGGTGTATGTGGTTTAAATATGAAAAAATTTTTTATTGACTATTTTTCTTGGCTTTTTTTATTTATTTTCGCTTTTTTAGTTTTTTCCTCTTTTTTAATTGGTGAGGGAAATAATTTTTGGGGTTATAAATTCTTTTTAGTTCAATCAGGATCTATGGAACCGACCATCATGACCGGTGATGTCATTATTGTCAAAGGTCAAAGCGATTATACTGTTCGTCAAGTGGTGACTTTTAAAGATTCAAGTAATCGTATTATTACCCATAGAATTGTTGATGTTAAAAATGGCATTTTTATTACCAAAGGAGATGCTAATCGCACCACCGATAATGGCAATATTCAAATTAATCAAATTATTGGTAAATTAGTTTATATTCTTCCTAAACTTGGCTTTCTTGTAGTTTTCAGTAAATCAATCCCTGGTGTCATTATTTTCATGGTTATTCCCGGAATTTATATTATTGTTTCAGAAATTTTAAAAAGTGCCAAAAAATCTAAATAAAATATTATTTTTATTGATTTTTGTTACCATTATTTTTTCTCAAACTGGGTCAACTAGTGCCGACTTATCAGACAAAGAAACAGCCATTGGTAACACTTTAAAAGCCACCACTTTAGCCTTTTCTACCAGAAATTCTTTTAATGAAAGTATTATTTCTCAATCTTTTTCTACCTATGGTTTAGTTTCAAATGGTTTTGATGTCCGGGCTATCAGAATTAAAAAAGAAGGGGAATTAGCTGCTCCCTATAATTTATCTGCCGAAAAAACTAGCGGCGACGATCTTGTTTGTAATGCTTTAAAAATTTCCATTATGCAAAATAATAAATTTATTTATACTGGAGATATTGCGTCTTTAAATTTAAGTTCTAATATTAATGATAATCCTGATGATTGGATTATCTTTATTGGTTTATCAAATTATAGTGATTCGCTAAAAAGTAAAATGTGTAATTTTAATTTTAATTTTATAACCCAGTTAAATAAATCAGAAAAAGGTTTTTCTGATTCTCATTTTGTTGCCAATAATATAACTATATGAAAAAGATATATCTTTTCTTAATAATTTTTGACCTATTTATGGGAACTATTATTTGGCTACCTCATTTTGATTTATTTAATATTAGAATTTTTATTGACAACACTAGTTCTATGATGCCCACAATTAAGCCGGGGAGTGTGGTTATTGTCCAAAAAACCGGCACTTATCAAAAAGGTGATATTGTTACTTTTAAATCAGATCCTATTTCCACTACTCATCGCATATTTAAAATCATCAATCGTGATGGTAAAGATTTTTTAATTACCAAAGGTGATAATAATAATGCTTTTGATATTAACCAAACACCATCAGAAGATATTATTGGGAAAGTTGTTTTCATAATTCCATATTTAGGGATGTTATTAACCTTTTTAAAAACCAAATTAGGTCTCTCTTTATTAATCTTTTTGCCTGCATCGATAATTATCTTAGTCGAGTTAAAAAAAATAATTATAGACTTAACTAATCAAATAAGTAATAATAAAATATGACAAAAATAAACCAAATATATAAATGTCCTATTTGTGGAAATATTATTGAAGTTATCCACTCTGGCGCTGGCCAACTTGTTTGCTGTGGTCAACCAATGGAGTTATTAATTGCTAAAAGCCAAGACGTTGGTTTTGAAAAACACGTACCGATAATTGAAAAAACCGACACCGAAGTTACAGTCACAGTTGGTTCAATATCTCATCCCATGGAAGAAAGTCATTATTTAGAATTTATCGAGATAATCGCCGACAACAAAATTTATAGACAATTTTTAAAACCAGGGGATCAACCAACCGCCCTTTTTAACATAAAAGCCGATACCATTGAAGTCAGAGTCTATTGTAATATCCATGGCTTGTGGCAATCAAATTAAATCTCCATTTACTTTATTTCAATAAAATTGCCTTAATTTCGGTAATAGTTTGATCTGCCTCTAACACTCGAACGTGACCAAAAACATTAATTTCTTTATTCACCACTTCGTCCCACTCCAGACTTGTATTCGGAATAACCAGTCTATCAACCGAAGGATATAAATTAACAATTTTTTTCGGATCAATCCCTTTTTTATATTTTTTTATAAAGTCTGATTTTGAATCAAGTTCTCTAGCTATGGGATTAAATTTAAATAATGCAATACCGTCAAAAGGACTAGCAATAGTGATAACTTTTTTTATTTTTTCGGCCGTATCATGATTTTTCAGTAAAAATATTGAATTAAGTGCCCCTTTACTATGACCAATTAAAATAACATTTTTTAAATCATTAGTCTTTATATATTCAGCGATATCAGCTGCTCCTTTGATTATTGGTTTTAAATTTTTTTTCAGTTTTTTAATTATATGAACTCTGTATCCCCATTTATGAATTTCCGTTCCAATAGTCTTTAACGATATCCATCGATTATTAAGCCCTTGAACTAAGATAACATCACCTTTATCACCTATTTTCCAGCTTTTAGCTGGTTCTAAATGAAAAAAATAATAAAGTTTATTTCGTAAATTTAACCAAAGATCATGAATAAAATAAAAAGGAAAGAGATACCAAACTTCTTCTTTTACGATTAAATTATTATCTATTCTTGGCTTAATTTTGTTTTCCATATACTAAGGATACCAAATTAAACTACTTTATAAAAAAACCACAAACTTGTCTTTATTTCTTTTCCACTTTACACTCATAGTATGAGGGAAAATATGGCAGGTTATATTTATGTTCCATTGTTACTTTCTATCCTCGTAACCCTTGGATTTGTTTTAAGTGGTGGATTAATTTTATCAGGAGAATCTCCACCAGTCGATGAAATCACAGAAAGATACACATTAGTTGATAAAGAAGCCAACCCTTCTAATTCAACACTTCAACTTTCAACTCTTGAATTTACCTCTCAAACTCTTCCTGCTGATCCTATCAATCAGGTTTGTTCGAATAGTGAATATGACATTGCTTTTGTAATTGATACTTCTGGTACTATTGGTTCTGACGAACTAAAATATGCACAACAAGCTATAATCGCATTTATAAAGACTTTTTTTGGTAGTTCAACCAAATTTTCCGTTACTTCATTTGATTATTATGCTACTACATCCTTAGGACTTACAAATAATAATAATTATTATCAAGACGTAATTGATAGTATTAATAATATTAAAAGGAATGGTCCTCCTTCTAATACAGGAAACGGTCCAAGAGGTAATACTAATTGGCAAGATGGCCTATCAGAGGCTTACAAAGCATTAAATTCAATCAATAATCAAACATCATCTCCCGATTTTGTAATTTTTGCTTCTGATGGAAAACCAAATAGAATTGGTATTAAAAATGATAATAGGGTAGTTAGTGAAGAGAAAGCACTTGATGCCGCAATTTTTGTTGCTGATATCATTAAAGAAAATGGAACAAGAATTGTAGCTTTCAATATTGGAGATAATTCTATCGTAGAAAATTTACAAAAAATAGCAGGTTCAGATGTTGTTACTACCACTTTAATTAATCTTAAAGAATCTCTTCAAATTTTTGCCGCAGATATCTGTGAAATATAAAGAAAAAGATATCTCTTTGTCTTTATTGTTTTTTTATTTTACACTTACAGTATGAAAGAAAAGATGAGAGGTTATATTTATGTTAATTTATTGCTTGTAGCTCTTATTGCTTTGGGATTTGTCTTAAGTGGTGGAGTTGTCTTATCAAAAAGATCTTCATCAACTACTAAAAGCGCAGAACTATATAAATTAGTCGATAAAGAAGCCGATCCTTCTAATCCAACTCTCCAATTATCAACTCTTGACCTTACCCCTTGTGGACTAGGCGGCCTCGACATTGCTTTAGTCATTGACAGATCAGGAAGTGTTAATCCAAATCTTACTTCAATGACAGATGATATTAAATCTTTTGTTTCTTCATTTGAAGGAAAATCGACTCAATTTTCTGTTACGTCATTTTCTGATGATTCTTCAATTGACCAATCATTTACTGAAAATCTTGAACTAATAACTGGTGTCGGTGGTGCTATTGATCGAATTCATCTCGGTGGTTCTACTAATTGGCAAGGTGCATTGATTAAAGCTCAAACCACCCTTCCAAACAGATCAGAAATTCCTGATTTAATAATTTTTATTTCTGACGGAGAACCAAACCTCTATTACGATGATACGGGAAGAATAGCCGGACCTGGACATGATTTTGATCAAAATTCGTTAGATGCTGCTATTTTAATAGCTAACTCTATTAAAGAAAATGGGGCAACAATTTTAAGTATAGGTATTTCAACCACAAGTACAAGCCTGGGGAAATTATATGATATATCAGGAAGAAAGGAAGACGGACCAGGACCTATTCTTGATATAGACAGATATGTCCTTTTAACAAGTTTTGCTTCTCTTGGTGACGCTTTATCGAAACTTACTACAAGCACTTGTAACTAATAAAAATAATTATAATCAAATGTCTCTTTGTCTTTGTTGGTTTTTTAATTTACACTTATAGTATGAGGGAAAGAATGAAAGGTTATATTTATGTTCCGTTTTTACTCCTGGTTCTTGTTGCTCTTGGGTTTGTCCTAAGCGGGGGATTTATTTTATCAGAAGAGTCCTCTTCAACCACTGAAAATACTGATCAATATACACTAGTAGAGACAGGATCTTCTTCCAGCCAAACACTTCAAATATTAACTCTTAAGGAGTGATTCCAACTCCAACTATTCCAATTCCAACCCCAAATACAAATGTTCCATTTCCAACTGTTCCAGTTACAATTCCAACTACAAGTACAGCTATTCCAACTACAAGTGGTTGTACCCCAAACCCAGCCGAAAACTGTGCTTTTTATGGTTTATCACCCGATCAAACTCCATGCGAAGTTATTAAAGCAACCAGTTGTGGTGCTATTCGATGTTTTGAAAGACCCTGTAACCCAACTGCTGGTAGTTGTATTAAAAAAACGTGTGCAGAATATGGTTTGTCGACAAATTATACTTGCTATCCTGATCCTCAAGGTGATGGTTGTGGCGGTGGCATAACTTGTTATAACTGTAGTATTCCAACCCTAACTCCAACTCGACCAATTACTCCAGTTCCGACTATTCCAATTCCAACCCAACCACAAAAAAATTAATTATATTTTAATTTTAAACACTTCAATATCTCTTTGCTTTTATTCTTTTTTTTATCTTATACTCATAGTATGAGGAAAAATATAAAAGGTTATATTTATGTTCCCTTATTACTTTCTATACTTGTCTTACTTGGTTTTGTTCTAAGTGGCGGTTTAATTTTATCAAAAAAATCTCCCACGTTCGATGAGAGTATGAAAACATACACATTGGTTGATAAAGTAGTCAATCCTTCTAATCCAACTCTCCAATTATCAACTCTTGATTTAATAGATCCGGATTGTGGATGTGTTCCACCTGTTCTTATTTGGTAAAAAAATTGTATTAAAATATCTTCCATTAATCGAAATATGTTAATATTAAATAATGTCTTGCTTATCAAATGAAATAGCCACTGATTTGGGTTGTATTCCCGATACTCCAGCTGGTTTTGCTCAAAAATATTTTCAAGTTGGTCTAGGTATGATTGGTGGTATTAGTTTTCTGGGCATGGTCTATGGAATGATACTTATTGGAACTTCCCAAGGCAACAATATTCAAATTCAAAAAGGTAAAAAAATTGTTACGTCATCAATTATCGGGCTTCTTTTAGCCATTTTTTCAATTTTTATCACCAGATTAGTTGCTGTTGATATTTTACATATTCCCGGTTTTGGAAGTTAATCATATGAAAAGACTTTTACTCATTTTATTATGTATCGGCGCCTTTCTTTTTTCTGCCCAGTCAACCCACGCCGTTGATGCTACTGATTCCGGTGATTGGATTAAAGATGACACAGTTACTTTTTTAGGCCGGGGTGCTAATCGAGCTCAAGGTTTTATGGATTGGACGCTTAGTAATTATAAATGGAATTATCTTGATGGTCCATTAACTGACAGTTGGAAACCAGTCAGAAACATCGTTTATACTATGGCCATTTTAGCTGTTCTAGTTACAGCTTTTCTTATTATTATTAAAGGTAATCAAGGAGTAGGTATTGCTCTTTTTATTAAAGAATTTATTATTGCCTTACTATTGGTTACTTTTTCTTATGCTTTGGCTCGTCTTTTATTTCAAATAGCTGATATTTTTCAACTTTTTTTCTTCAGAATAACAGGTTCTGGCCGTGAATTCTTTATTGGCAAGGACATTATGAATATTTCTATTCCTGAAGATTTTATTGGTTACAGGCGAAATAATATTACTCACAACGAACCTGCTTTTATTTCTCTTCTTCTAATCCAAATAAGTAGTATTACTTTTTATGTTATTGGTTCTATTTTAACTGTTAGAAAAATTATTCTCTGGTTTTTCTTAGTTTCTGCTCCACTTTACCCTCTTCTCATTATTTTTAAGCCAATAAAAATTACCAGTAGAATCTGGGTTCAAGAATTTTTAAGATGGTTATTATATGGTCCACTTTTTGCTTTATTTTTAGCCGCTGTTGTTATAATTTGGAAGAAGGATATTCTAACTTTACCTTTTAACTTTAATTCATCAGCTGTTAATTATCCCACCGCTATCAGTATTCTTGTCGGTGGACCCGGTCAAAGTCTAAGTTTGTCTAACAGTCTTAATTACAACGATACTTTCATCCAATATGTTGTCGCTCTCTTAATGCTTTGGATTGCCATTCTTATGCCGTTCATTTTATTGCAAATTCTTCTTGGCTTTTTAGCTAAACATGAGTTTGAGTCTAATCCAGTCAATAATTTTATTGACAATGTCAGAAATAATGCCAATTCTTTTCTTAAAAAATCACCACCACCTAGTCCTCCAATAATTGGACCACGTTCTGGTGGTCTTGCTCGGGAGTTACCTAAATATAAAGTTGTTCAAGGAGAAACCAATATTAAAAATCAAACATTTAATGACGCTACTCATAAAGTATCAAATCAAAATCTAGCCAATAATACCTCAAGTTCTCAAGCTAGTAACACTTCACATTCTCAAATTAATCAAAACATTAGAAATTCTCAACAGAATCAGTCTCAAACCAGTAATTTTTCTGAACAACAACATCAAACCAGTAATGTTTCGCATTCTCAAACCAGCAACACTTCTCAAACCAATCAAAATGCTAGAAATTATCAACAAACATCTCAATTTACTAATCAATCAACTAATCAGTCAATCACCAAAACTCAACTTAAACCTGACATTTTGTCTAAAGCAACCACTAAATTGATCAATTTCTCGATTCCTAACATGAGCGATATCGTTAAATTTGAAACTGCTCGTTTAAGTCATACTAAAAATATCTCTTCTGACTTGAAAAAGACTGAAGAATCGCTAAAAAAGATTGCCAATCCTAAGGTTAGTTCTAATCCAGTCGAGGAAGATAAATTTATTTCTCTACAAGAAGAGCTTAATCAAGAAACTGCCAAAGGTGATGTTTTGGCCGAATCAATTCTTTCCGCTGCCATTGTTGTTAGAAAACCTTCCGATATTAAAAAGGGAGAAGCTCAAGCTCCTGTAGATTTATCAGAGCTACCAACTATTAATCTTCCCACTGTTAATCAAATTCAAACAGTTAGTTTTGAAGATTATGAAGCCGTAAAAAATCTTTGGTTAGAAAATTATCAACAAAGTGATATTCCTGAACAAAGTTCCAGCCGAAAATCATGGATTGAAGATGACATTCAAACTGTTTCCAAAGCCATTACTCTTTTATCTTCGTCTGATTCTACTAAAGTTAACGAAGGTCTTTCATCAGTTTCTGATATATTACCTTTCTTCCTTATAGGTGGTTTTTCTCAAACTGAAATTATTGCCTATCTTAAGGCAAAAGGTACTGCTGCTAAGCTCGCTTTAATTGACTTAGCTAAGAAAGAAGAAAATCAAAACACTCTTCTTAAAAAAACTGCTCAAAAAACTTCTTCTCAACAATTAACGAAAGAGGCTGAAATAGTCAAAGAAGAAGCAAAACGTTGACATACTAATTAATTCTATCCATAATAAATCATGTTTAACTCAGATATTCCCCAAACTTCATCAACCCCACAACCATCAGATATTACCGATACTCCAAACACCAGTCCGGTCACTAAAGAAGCCATGGTCGTTCTAACTCATCTAGATCAAAGATCACTTCAAGTTTTAAAAGCTGCCGAAAGAGAAGCTAAACTTATTAAACAGGAGACCATTGAGCCAGAACAGCTACTTGTCGGTTTATTATATGATCATGAAATTTTTCAATTAATCGAACAATTTTCCCTAAAAGCCGGTAATATCATCAGAGAAATTCAATCCCAGCAACAACTAGGCACTTATGAAGGTCAACCAAGTTTAAGTGAAAACACTAAAAGAATTTTAGAACAAGCCTACGTTTTATCTAAAGATCGAAAAATTGATTTTGTCATGCCTGAAGATATTTTAATGGTTTTTATGTCTGCTAATAATGCTGCTTCTTCTGTCTTGGTCAACCAAGGAATTGAAAAAGACAAAATTCAGGAAAAATTAACCAATTCTTCCAAATATAATTTTGGTAATAAATCAGTTCTTTTGGAATTCGGTACTGATGTCACTAAAATGGCTGAAGACGGGAAACTTGATCCTGTTGCTGAAAGAGACAAAGAAATTGAAAGAGCTATCCATATTCTTTTAAGAAGAATTAAAAATAATCCTGTCGTTATCGGTAATGCCGGTGTTGGTAAAACTGCCGTGGTTGAAGGTTTAGCTCAACGAATTGTTGAAGGTAAGGTCCCAAAAGAATTAATCGGTAAACGAATTATTCAAATTGACATGGCTTCCTTAGTTGCCGGAGCCGCTCATCGAGGTGAATTTGAAGAAAGATTAAAAAATATAATTAAAGAAGTTAGTCTATCTAGTGGGAAAATAATCATTTTTATTGATGAAATTCACACTTTAATGGGAGCCGGTCAAACCGAAGGTTCTCTAGATGCTTCAAACATTATCAAACCTTACATTGCTCGAGGCCAATTCCAAATTATTGGTAGCTCAACTATCAGTGAATATCGTCGCTATATTGAAAAAGATAAAGCATTCGAGCGTCGATTTCAAACAATTTTAGTTGAAGAACCAGGTATCGAATCGGCCATCAAAATGATTAATGTTCTTAAGCCAAAATATGAGACTTTTCATCATGTTGTCTACAGTGAAGATGCCGTCACTCAAGCCGTTAAACTTTCACAAAGATATATTGGCAATCGATATTTACCCGACAAAGCTGTCGATGTTCTCGATGAAGCCGCTTCCGATGTCAAACTTTCAGTCGAAGCTCAAACCCGCACTTCAAATGAAGTCAATCGTCAAGATATTGAAACAGTTGTCAGTAATTGGACCAATATTCCTATTACTAAACTCAACGAAGATGAAAGTAGTAAATTATTAGGTTTAGAAGATCTCATCCATAAACGTTTAATTAATCAAGAGTTTGCCGTTAAATCTATTTCTGAATCTGTCAGACGCGGTAGAATTGGACTTACTAATGCCAGCCGCCCTATCGCTTCATTTGTCTTTTTAGGACCTACCGGTGTCGGTAAAACCGAGTTGGCCAAAACCTTAGCCGAAATTCTTTTTAGTAATGAAGAAGCCATGATTAGACTTGACATGAGTGAATACATGGAAAAACATGAAGTGGCTAAATTGATTGGAGCTCCTCCGGGATATGTTGGCTACGAAGAAGGTGGTCAACTTACTGAAGCTGTCAGAACCAAACCTTATTCGGTTGTTCTTTTTGATGAAGTTGAAAAAGCTCATCCTGATGTCCTAAATGTTTTACTTCAAATTCTTGAAGATGGTCGACTTACCGACAATAAAGGCAACACTATTTCCTTTAAAAACACCATCATTATTGTTACTTCCAATATCGGTAGTAGTCTTATTCAAGAAAAATTAAGAGATAAAGTTGACATTTCATTAGAAGATTTAAAACAACTCAAATCTGAAGTAGAAGTTGAACTTGTTAAATTCTTCAGACCAGAATTATTAAATCGTTTTGATGATACTATCATTTTTGATCCATTAGCTCAAAAGCATATGTTGGAAATAGCTAAACTTCAGATTCAAAAAACAGTTAAAATGTTGCTCGAACAACAAATAGCTCTAAGAGTCGAAATTAAAGCGTTAGAACAACTAGCTAAGGAAGGTTATGATCCTATGTACGGTGCCAGACCTCTAAGAAGACTTGTTCAATCAGCGATTGAAAATCCCATTGCTACCATGCTTATTCAAAAAGAATTTGTTTCTGGAGACACTATTGTTGTTGATTATGATTCAACTGAAGAAAACTATACTTTTGCCAAAGCTGATATTCCGCAACCAATACCTCCAGCTGATAATTCTCCTGAAAAACCAACAGAACCAACAGAGCCAGTTGAAACAGCAACACCAACGCCAACAGAAACCCAGGCACCGACAGCACCAACCGAAGTTGTTGAAGTACCAGAAATAACAAAAGCAGCTGAAACAACAGAAACTCCAGCACCGCCAACATCATTGTAAAAAGAATTAATAAAAAATTCTTCTTATCTTATTTCTTATAGGTATTTTGGTCTAATTATTTGTAATCATTTAAATAATTTGCTAATAAATAATTTGCTAACATAAAAACTTATGATTACTAAATTAGGCAAGCAAAATCTTGAAAAACAAATAAAAGATTTACAAACAGAATTAGACAGAACCTATAAACTTCGCAACGAAGCCGTTGCTGAAGGCGATTTAAAAGAAAATTCTGCCTATATTTTTATGGGCGAAAGAGCCGTAGTTCTTAATTCTCAAATTTCTGAAGCTATTGATGATTTAAAACAGTCAGTTGTTCAATCAGCACCAACCCAGTGTGATCAAATTTGTTTTGGACATAAAGTCTCTCTTTTGTTTGAAGAAGATAAAAGAAATCTTGTTATTACTTTGGTTGGGAAAAATGATGCTCGTCTTAAACCAGATTGGATTTCTATTCAAAGCCCAATTGGGGAAGCTCTTCTTGGTAAGAAAAAATCAGACAAAGTCGTAGTTAATGGCAATACTGTGGCCATAATTGATATTTCCGTCGGAGAAATTTAAAAAAAATAAAACCAAAAAAAACAGGACGCTTGTTAGCGTCCTGTTTGTTTTTTAAAGAGAGAGTAGATTAATATCTGCTATTTCCACCACTTCTTCCACCACCGAATCCACCGTGGTCACTTCCACCGCGAGAGAAATTATCTCTTCGTGGAGGTCGATCTTCCATTGGTCTGGCTTCGTTGACTTTAACAGTTCGTCCGTCCAATTCTTTATCATTCCACATTTCAATGGCAGCATTGGCTTCTTCTTCACTGTTCATTTCCACAAATCCAAAACCTTTGGATCTGCCAGAAAATTTATCTTTAATAACAATAGCTGAAACAACAGTTCCAGCTTGGGCAAAGGATGCCCCTAAGGTTTCATCGGTAGTATTGAAACTCAATCCACCGACATACAATTTTTTGATCATTGTCTGAAAAATATAATAAACTCGTAGATCATCGATCTACGGTTAATATTGTACCTAATTTATTAATTAAAAGCAATACCCCTCCATTATTTTTAGTGATATCATTTATATATGAATACAACTTTAAAAACTAAATTTAACTTACTAAAACTTATTGTTTGTATTTTAATAGCCGAAGGTGCTGGTATTATCGGCAGTTTTGCCACTTTTTCTTCAGTTAAAACTTGGTATTTAACCGATCTTATTAAACCTTCATGGAACCCACCTTCTTGGATTTTTGGACCAGTCTGGACTTTTCTTTTTTTTCTCATGGGCATTGCTCTTTATTTGGTTTGGACCAAGAAAAACAAGATATTTTGGTTTTGGATTCAGTTAATTCTAAATATCGTTTGGTCATTTTTATTTTTTGGACTTAAAAATCCTTGGTTTGCTTTTTTCGAAATCATTATTCTATGGTTTGCCATCATTAAAACAATTTTAGAATTCAAAAAATACAACAAAACCGCCAGTTATTTGCTTTTGCCATATTTAGCTTGGGTAAGTTTTGCTTCTTTTCTCAATCTCGCCATTGCTCTTCTCAACTAAATTTTATTAAAAGCAACCAGCTTCACCTTTTATTTTTTTCAACTCTGGATTAGTTTTTACCCCAATATAAAGTGTTTTATTGTCTAACCCTTTTATTTCAAACATTTTTTTCAAGCAATGTTCTTCTATTTGATCTTCACTTATCGACAAATTATCTCCTACTAAAATTTGTTCTTTCAAAATATCATTTTTCCAAACAATTTCTCTTACAAGTATATTGTCTATTATCTTAGTTTTGTTTCTGGTCGTATCACTATAATAATTAGAAAGAGAAACTTCAAAATTGTTCTTCTGATATTCTTTTGGATCAGATTTAATAAAAAATAATATTTGTGAATAAATTTCTCCTCGACTATTGTCCACTATTACTGGTATCTTTTCTTTTTTAATATTTTTTACCATCTCTTCAATTCCTGTTTCCCAATATTTACCATTAAAATAGTCATTAAATTTAAACATTGATAAATAAATTCTTCCAAGCGACCAAATAATTAATCCTATTAAAATAATTTTACCTACCATATTATATTTTTTTAAAAATTTTTTTATTCCTATCGCCACTAAAATAATTAAAGGAAAAATTAAGGGCAGTGCCCTAATCATATAAAATGGATCTCGGGTCATTGCTGCTGGAACAGGGGAGATTATCATCATCAAAATTACTAAAAATTTAAAGTCTTTGTCTTCTTTTTTTGTTTTTTTAAACAACCAAATTATTCCAGATATAAAAAATGGTAATTGCCAAAATAAAAATGGAGCCAAATCTGGATAAGAACTTCTCGGGTTAGCATCACCCAATCCAAATAAATATCTTGGCGAAAAATAGGCAGTATAAAGTGATAAAAATTCCTTAAATCCGCTTATTTTTAAATTATTTATTCTCGATAAAAATCCCGGTGTTGTCATTAATTTTATAGTTGGTAAGACTAAAATTAATCCCAAAACAATTGCTATTATTAAAGTTTTAATATTTTTTTTATCAAATATTAATTTTTTCTCTTTTATAAATAAAATTAAAAATAACAGGGGAATAATCAACCTTTCTGAATGGTAAGTTAAAAAAGATAAAGCTGCCATTATTGCTGTCAAAATTAACCATTTTTTATTTTCTTTAAATTTATAAAAACTCCATAAGGCAATTATTAAAAAAGTAAAAGCCACATTAGTTTCGTAACTAGTCCTAGAAAAAATTATTGACCAAGGAGAAATTGCCAATAATAAGGCAGTTATTAATCCTAAATTAATTTTTTTAGACAAATTTTTAACTAACCAAAAACTAAACCAGATTCCTATCACTCCCATTGATGCCGATAATAATCTAGTTGACCAAACGCTCATTCCAAAAATTTTATAAATTGGAACTAAAAGATAAATGTAAATTGGTGTTTTGAAATCGCCAAAAGATCTAAACAAAACCGGCCAACTTTTTCCAAACTCATCTTTACCATTTTCCATGATTGAATAAGCATTGTATCCCAAAGCTGCTTCATCACAATAGAAACCTTGCGGTGTCTCTCCCAGTTGCCAAAATCTTAAAAACATTGCCAACATTAAAATTAATAATAAAATTATCCACTGTTTTATTTTCATTTTTTCCACCCAATTAAATTAATTGCCCCTAAAATTAATAACCAACTTATCGGTATAAATAAAATAAAATCCAATCCGTCAACTTTTTTAAAAAATGACAAAACTAATATTTCAAATAAAATTATTAACCAGATTTTAAAATATTTTTTATTTCTTACCGTTACTCCTATTGCTGTTATCAAAAATATTATTGTCCAAAATGGATATTTAAATCGATAATCAACTCCAGCCACGTCTTCTCGTGGGTGCATGGCAAAAAAATAATTATTTAAATCTATTAAAACTAAAAAATTTTTAAAATATCTTTCTTTTAAAACAGTTGTTTTATTATAATAAAATCTTTTCAGCCGACTTGTATCTAGTGATAATTTTTTTTCAAAGTCTATTTTTTCTGTTTCAGTTATCGGGTAAAAAATAGTTTCAAATTTAATTTGTGTCGGTTTTTTAATTAATGATATTGGCCAAGAAGTTAAAATTACCACCAAAATAATTCCTAAAATAATCTTTTTCCACATTATCTAATTATAAATTATATCTTTACTTTTATTAGTATTAGCCAGATTTTGGTACAATACCCCATGTCTTTGGATATAAAAGATTATTCATATCATTTGCCAGAAAATTTGATTGCCAATAAACCGGTGTCAAAACGCGACCATTGTCGTCTCTTGTCTCTCGATAAAAAAACAGGGGAGACATCTCATCTTAATTTTTTCGATTTAAAAGAAATTTTAGGCCCTAATGATGTTTTAGTTTTAAATCAAAGTAAAGTTTTTCCGGCTCGTCTTTATGGTCAAAAAAAATCTGGTGGTAAATTTGAAATTTTATTATTTCATCAAATTTCTAATACTAACTGGCAGGCCATTTCTAAACCACGTTTACTTGTTGGTCAAGAACTTTTTTTCGGTCACGATTTAATTGCCCAGGTTCTAATTAGTGATAAAAAAACCGGCCAAATTGAAATTAAATTTAATCAAAACCATCAACAATTTTGGCAAACTCTCGACCAAATCGGCCACACTCCTATTCCTCGTTACATTAAATCAACTCAAACCGAACACCAAATCCGTTCCGAATACCAAACCGTCTATGCCAAAGAAACCGGCTCCGCCGCCGCTCCCACTGCCGGTCTTCATTTCACTAAAAAATTATTGGCTGATTTAAAAAATAAGGGAGTCCAAATTGAATATGTCACTCTTCATGTTGGTCTCGGCACTTTTCAAAATCTTCGTCCTGAAAACATTGCCACCAAAACTCTTCATCAGGAATTTTACGAAATTACCCCAGATGTCGCCACTCGTTTAAATTTAGCCAAAAAACAGGGGAAACGCATCATTGCTGTCGGTACCACCTCCGTTCGCACCCTTGAATCTGCTGCTACATTAATTAATAATGAAGAATTAATAATTAATAATAAAAAGAATTCCGAATTTACCATTTTTGAAGGCCTTGAACGTGCGACGCACATTCACCAGCCAAAAAAATGTGTAAAGAGGAATTATATTATTAATTATGGACAAAGCTCAACTCAGATTTTTATTTATCCACCTTATAAATTTAAATTTGTTGATGCCTTAATTACTAATTTTCACTTACCCGAATCTAGTTTATTAATGTTAGTTTCTGCTTTTGCCGGTAAAGAAAATGTTTTTAACGCTTACCAAGAAGCCATAAAAGAAAAATATCGGTTTTTTAGTTTTGGTGATGCCATGTTTATTTTTTAAATGATATATAATTAAAATATGAAGAAAATAGATTTAAAAAATATAAAATACTTAAAAGGGAAGATAAACAATCCGGTCGCTGGTTTTGTCGATTTTATCCGTTCTCAAGGTGTTATTGGTTTGGCCATTGGTGTTGTTTTGGGTACTTCTATTACTAAATTTATCACTTCTTTGGTCAATGACATTATTAATCCACTTGTGGGAATTTTAATCAGCCGAGCCGGGGACTTAAAAGCTAATTATTTTTTAATTGGTAATGCCAAAGTTATGTGGGGTAGTTTTGTCAGCAGTTTTATCGACTTTATTATAATTGCTCTTATTGTTTACTTCGGTGTCGAAATTTTAGGCGTTGACAGACTCGATAAGAAAAAAGAATAATTTATTCAAAAGATAACGCCAAGTTTTCATTTCTTTCGTGTTCGACAAAATCATCACTGAGATTATTATCAATAAAAATTTTTCCACCTAAATCAAATCTTCCATAATTTCCCCATTGATGATCACCGGTTTTTTTAGTCATTGAAATTGTAGAGATTTCTAACTCTATAGGGTTAAGTCTTTCTTGAATTTCATCAACCAAATAGTCTACCGTTTTTAACGGTGCCCATTCAAAAAGTGAAATATGTGTTGTAAATCTTTCTTTTGTGATTCCCATTATTTTAGTTATTTGGTTGTGCAAATCAGTAATTTTTTCCAATTCCTTTTCTTTATTTGTTGTTAAATAAATTAAACCAGCTTTATCATAACTATTTTTAAAGAAACTTACCGTATTTAGGGTTAAATCAAAGGGTTCTTGTTTTTCTAAAAATTTTTCTAAATCAACTCTAAATTTTTCTGAATGACACACAAAAGGGCTTTTAAGTGTCAAATGAAATTCACTATTTCCTTTTACTTGTTTTTTGCAATTAATTTTATCAATAGTTTTTTTTAAATAATCTTTTTTGCTTTTTGGTAATTCGTATATTATAGAACAAACTTTTTCACTCATTTATACTTTTTTTATAGCCGATTTTTATCTTCAATTAAAGCAATATCTTTTAATATTTTTTTATTATATTATTAAAATATACCGTCAAAAATTATCAGTTTTTGTTGTTTTTTGCTGCCTCGATAAAAGCCTTAAAAATAGGGTGCGGGTCAAGGGGTCTTGATCTATATTCTGGATGAAATTGAGTAGCCACAAAAAATGGATGACTTTTTAATTCTATTGCTTCAACTAATTTTCCATCAGGCGAAGTTCCCGCAATTATCAAACCCACATTTTCTAATTTCTCCTTAAAATCATTATTAAATTCATATCGGTGTCGATGTCTTTCTTCCACTAAATCATTTTTGTAAATTTCTGATAATCTAGTTCCTTTTTTAATTTTACATGGCCAATTTCCCAATCTAATTGTTCCACCATACTGATGTTTTTTTAGATATTCTTCTTGTTCCGGCATTAAATGTATCACTGGATTTTTAGTTTCAGGATTTACTTCGGTTGAATTTGCTCCATCTAATTTAGCCAAATTACGGGCAATTTCAATTACGGCCATTTGCATTCCAAAACAAAGTCCTAAAAATGGAATCTGTTTTTCTCTGGCAAATTTTATTGCCTTAATAATTCCTTCAGTTCCCCTAGAACCCCATCCTTGTGGTGCCACCATTCCACTACAACCACTTAATTCCTCAAGTTTGAAATCAGTGGAATCGATTGGTTTTATTTTTATTTTTACATCATTAGCAATTGTTCCATGTTTTAATGCTTCTAACACCGAAATATAAACATCTTTATGATTACCTTTTCCAGATTTTATATATTTTCCCACCAAAGCAATAGTAATTTCCTTTTTGGCTTTCTTCATTTTTTTAACCATTCCTTTCCAATCTGTCAAATCTGTTTTATGGTTTCTTATTTTAAAATGTTTTTTGATTTTTTTTACTAAACCTTGCTTTTCTAAAATTAATGGCACATCGTAAATTGATTCACAATCTCGATCGTCATAAATAGCGTCACTATCCAAAAAACATCTTTTTGCCAAAATTTCTAGTCTTGGGTCATCTAATCCAGACTCGCTTCTGGTAATCAAAATATCTGGCATTATTCCTGTTGCTCTTAGTTCTGAAATTGCATGTTGAGTTGGTTTAGTTTTTAATTCACCCACATTTCTCAAAAATGGCACATATGACACCATTACATACATCGCTTCTCTTTCTCGTCCTACTTCTCGAGCCGCATACAAAAACGGTAAATTTTCTATATCGCCAGTAGTTCCACCAATTTCAACCACCATGAAGTCATACCCTTTTTCTAATTCATAAAATCTTCTCTTAACCTCATTTGGTACATCAGGAATCATTTCTACATCTCTACCTTCATATTTAAAAGCTCTTTCGTCTTCAATTATTTTTTTGTAGACCTTTCCTGATGTAATATTGTTATCTTTCAAAAAATCTTGGTTTAAAAACCTTTCATAATTTCCCAAATCTTGATCAATTTCTCCACCATCAGCCGTTACAAAAGTTTCTCCATGTTCTGCTGGTCTCATTGTTCCCGCGTCGATATTTAAATAAGGATCAATCTTAATATGATTTACTTTAAATCCACAGGATTTTAAGAGTAAACCAATTGAAGCTGAGACTATTCCTTTTCCTAAACCACTAATAACACCACCGGTTACAAAAATATATTTCATGTCCTCATTATATAAACATTCATTTCTAAAATTAAAGATATTTCTTTATTTTTAATTTAATGGTTTAATGAAATAGTCACCTCATTTTTTCCATTTCTCTAGTATCATCTCTCTGAAACTTTCTTTTTTTATCATTTTATATCCTAAATTCGTCAACATCTTTTGGTGATCCAATCCGTGAATTACTTCCCCATAAGGGATAACATCTATTTCCGATTCATCAACTTGTCCTGTCGCTGTTGGGATCTTATTTCTTAAATCATAGATTTTAATATCTGGATTATAAAATTTAATCGGATCCGCAAAAGATTCAATCATATAAACTTGATCTCCAATCAAGTTATTAGCCACACTTTTCCAATCTTCTCGGTGATAATCACGATTAAAGAGATATATTAAACTGAAAATTAAAAATCCTCCACCAATCAATACTTTTTTCCATAATTTATTAGCATTTATTGCCAACAATAAACACATGATTGGTAATAAATATAAAAACCTAAAATACTGCAAAAGTGGTGATTTTATTGAAAATAACATTGCCAAAACAATTGGCAAAATTAAAAATAATTTTAACCAATTGCCTTCTTTTTTATTTTTTAAAATTGTTAATAAAATAATTAAACTCCAAATTCCTCCAACAAAATAATACCAAATCTTAGGATAAAAACTAATCCTTCCCATTCCAAATTTCAACGGTATCAATAATAAATTTTTCAAATTTACCTTTCCTAAAACCAATGACCAGTTAACCACTTCCGTTAACATTATTTGAGAATTTTTAATTTGAGTTAATAACAACGGTGCCAAACATATTATTGCCACTCCAATTCCAATGTTTGTCAACCAAAATAATTTCCATTCTTTTTTAATTAAAAAATATATCGCCAAACTAGCTATTAAAAAAATCGATCCATAAAATGTTCCAAAAGCCAACGCCATCATTAAATTAAAAATCATTAAATCTTTCCAACTATTCCTGAGTGAAATCGAAGGATTATTTTTAATTTTAATGAAAAAATAAAACCCAATTATCAACCACATCGTTGCCATTGAATACATTCTTAATTCTTGAGAATAATAAACAAACAGGGGGTTAACCGCCAAAAATAATGCTGCCAAAATTCCCACTTTTTTATTTTTGATTTTTTTACCAATTAAATAGACAAAATAAATTGCCACCAAAGAAAATAAAACCGAACTTAATCTCAGCATTACTACATTATTTCCAAAAATTTTTGTCCATAAACTCAAAAACCAATAAAACACTGGTGGGTGAAAATCTCCCACTGAAAAACTATTAATAATTTCTCCAATTGGTAGTTTTGCCACATTGGCTGAAATCGCCTCATCTAACCATAAAGATTGATTAATTCCTGTTAATCTCAATCCTAAAGCCAAAATTAAAATTACAATTATTTTCATCAGAAATTAATTATTCCCAATGACAACAAACCACTTACTATTAAATATATTCCTACTATTACCGACAATAGCTTTGGGTTAGTTAAAACCAGGACTCCACAAATTACTGAAAAAATTGGATGTATATTATTCAATATCATATATAAATTATATCTTATTTTTTTATTTTTTTAGTTTAGAATTAATTAATGAAACAAGTTTTTTGTATTACCGGTGGAGCCAATGGTCTCGGTCGTGAATTGGCAGCTTTTTTCTCTCGTCAAGCTCAAGTAATTATTTTCGATATTAATGAAAAAATTCTAGAAACCGTAGCTCAAAAATTTGATTGTGATTCTCAACTTTGTGATGTTTCCGATTTTAAATCTGTTTCTGTCGCCATTAAAAAAGTTTTTAAAAAATATCATCGAATTGATTGTTTTATTAATTGTGCCGGCGTCTACATTGATGGTGAAATCGAATCTAATAAATCAGATTTAATTAGAAAAGTTTTTGAAGTTAACAGTCTTGGACCTGTTTTTACTACCAAAGTTTTAGCTCCAATTCTTAAAAAACAAAAATTTGGCACCATTATTAATATCAATTCCACTGCCGGTCTTCATCCTAAAGCTTTTAATTCGGTTTATCATTCTTCTAAATGGGCTCTAACCGGATTTTCTGAGTCTATCCAACCAGAATTAGCCAGTTTTGGCATTAAAGTAGTCAGTATCTGTCCAGGTGTTATGAAAACCAAATTCACCGATGGTACCAATTGTGATTTATCCAAAGCCCTCGAACCACACCAAGTTGTTAAAGCCATTGATTTTATTTTATCCCTCGATGCCGATACCACTATTACCGAATTGACCATCAAGCATCTCTAGTTTTTAAAAAATGCTATCATAATCTATGATTCAATTTATAAAAAAGAACTGGATTTGGCTAGTCATTATTTTGATTTTACTTTTTGGAAGAAACTTATTTTCATCGTTATTTGACCAATCATCAAGTCGATCGTATTTCCCAATGACTAACTCTATTTCCACAGAAAGTGATTTGGGTTCATTAGCCAGCCTTAGTCGTTCTTCTAAAAATTCAGTCGCTCCCTCAGAAAGTGCCGACAGACTAATTATCCAAGACACCAGCCTTTCGCTCCAAGTGAAAGATGTTAGTAAAACTATTACCGAAATTGAAGAATCTGCGAAAAGTTTTGGAGGTTTTTTAATTAATTCCAATTTATCCAAACCAGAAAGCGCTGCTAGTGGTAGTATTTCGATCAGGATTCCAGAAGAAAGAAGAAAAGAAGCCTTAATTTCCTTTAAAAATATGGCTGTCAAAGTAGTATCTGAATCGGTCTTTGGTAATGACGTTACTGATCAATATGTAGATATCGAATCCAGACTTGAGGTTTTAAATAAAACCAAAATTAAATATGAGGAGATTTTACAAAAAGCTGAAAAAGTAACCGATCTTTTGGCTGTTCAACAACAATTAACCAGTTTACAAAGTCAAATAGATTCCCTTAAAGGTCAACAAAAATATTATGAACAATCGGCCAAATTAAGCAAAGTCGTAATTTATTTATCTACTGACGAATTAGCACTTCCTTACGCTCCCACCAATGAGTGGCGACCGATGGTTATTTTCAAAGAAGCTGTCAGATCATTAATTCAGACATTCCGAGGGCTTGGATCTATGATTATTTGGATCGCCGTCTATTTAGTTATAATTATTCCTGTAATTTTAATCATCAGATTTGTTAAACGAAAAATAAAACAAAAAAGTGTGCTAAAATGAGAAATAGCCAAATAAAACCCGAATGCTTTCTCAACCTTTAGCCTCCTTACTCCGCCCCAAAAACCTCGCCGATTTTGTCGGTCAAACTCATTTGGTTGGCCCCAATAAACCTCTTCGTTTAGCCATCGAAAATCACCAAATTTTTTCTATGATTTTTTGGGGTCCTCCCGGTGTTGGTAAAACTACTTTGGCTCGAATTCTAGCCAGTGAAGCCAATGCTGATATTCATGAATTATCGGCCGTTTCTGCTAGCAAAGATGATATTAAAAAAATTATTGCCGGCTCTCGTCCTTTGGAAAAAACTGTTCTTTTTCTTGATGAAATTCATCGTTTTAATAAAGCTCAACAAGATTTTTTATTACCCTCAGTTGAAAATGGTTTATTAACTTTAATTGGTGCCACCACTGAAAATCCCAGTTTCGAAGTAATTTCTCCGCTTCTTTCTCGTTGCCGAGTTTTTACTTTAAAAGAATTAACCGACGATGATATCGGTCAAATTATTGATCGAGCTGTTAAAAAATTAAATAAAGATGCTTCACCCGCCATAGTTTTAACGAAGGCGGGCAAAGATTGGTTAATTCAAATGGCTAACGGTGATGCCCGTCAATGTTTAACCATGATTGACAATGCTTTTACTCTTTATGGCAACTTAAAACTCGAAAGCCTTAAACAATCTCTTCAAAATTCTTTTCTTCGCTTTGATAAAAAAGGGGAAGAACACTATTGCACAATTTCCGCATTTATAAAAAGTATGCGCGCCAGTAATATCGACGCCGCTCTTTATTATTTAGCTCGCATGATTGATGCCGGTGAAGATCCAAAATTTATTGCCAGACGTATGGTTATTTTTGCCAGTGAAGATATCGGAATTGCCAATTCTTCGGCATTAATGTTAGCTAATGAAGTTTTTAGAAGTGTCGAAACTATTGGCTATCCAGAGTGTCGAGAGAACCTTGCTCATGGTGTAGTTTATTTGGCCAAATCACCCAAAGATCGCTCCGCTTATGAGGCCTATTTAAGCGCCCTTGCTGACGTCCAAACTTTTGGAAACCTTCCAATACCGCTTAATCTCCGCAACCCCGAGACTAATTTAATGAAAGAATTGGGCTACGGCCAAGACTATAAAATGTATTCCAAAGAAAGTTTGTTGCCAGATAAACTTAAAGACAAAAAATACTTTATAGATAAGAAAAAATAATTTTATTTATTTGTGTAGAGACGTCCCGCGGGGCGTCTCTACGATATTAAATAAATATCTCTACAAATTAATTAAACATTCTTATCACACTTTGTAATTTTTCTTGCCATAATTATTTATGGTAATGGTCGATAATCCAAATAAATTTGCCGACAAATTCAAATTAAAATCTTCTCGTCTAACTAATTGGGATTATTCCACTCCTGGCTTCTATTTCATCACCATCTGTACTCTTAACCATAATAATTTCTTTGGAAAAATTATTGATAATAAGATGGAATTATCAAAAATGGGAATTATTGTCAATCAATGTTTAATTGATATTTCTAAACATTTTTCAAATGTAATCTTGGATGAATATATTGTTATGCCAAATCATATCCATTTACTTTTAAATCTATTAAAACCATTGTCAAATTTTGTTAATAATTGTAGAGACGTTGCATGCAACGTCTCTACGAACCTAAACAATGTCTCTACAAAATCAATCAATTTTTCCACGATAAAAAATAATTTTAATGAAGGTATAAATTATTTTTCAAAAATATCACCTAAATCAAACACAATTTCATCAATAATACGTTCATTTAAATCCGCAGTTACAAAACAAATCAATCCCAAAACTATATTTTTTGCCTGGCAACCCCGTTTCCACGATGAAATAATTAAAGATGAAAAAGAATTATTAACCATTAAAAATTATATAATCAATAATCCAATTAATTGGAAAAAAGATAAATTTTATAAAGTATAATTATGACTGAAAAAATTTTTTATCAAAACAAAAAAATTAAATTTTCTTTTGCTTGGTATGATTTATGGATCGGATTTTTTATTGATAAGGAAAAAAGAAAAATTTATTTTTGTCCTATTCCAACATTATTATTTACAATAAAATTTTAAATGAATAAAAAAGAAATTTCTCAAGCTCTTACTAATGGCTTAGTCTCTGGTTATGGCGGTAAAACTGAATTTTCCACCACCACCCGTGGTGGTTTTAAATTAAAATCAAGTCATCTTGAAAATGAAGTTTTTGTCTATCATGACGAGTGGACTAAGGGTGGTGGTCAAGAAATTGTCAAAGTTGAAAACGAATCTTTTACCCGTGTTTATGCCGGAGGGGTTGCTGACGAAGAAGTTTTAAAAAAAATAGGGATTACTCATCAAGATGTTATTGCTAATTTAGTTTCAAAGATTCAACAATTGGGTGAAAAAACTCGTTTATTTGATGATTGTACTATGAAGACAGAAAATGATTGGCAATATGAATATAAAATTCTAGACAAAGATGACCAAATTTCCGTTATCACTGGTAAAGAAACCATTAAATATAAAAATCAACTAGTTTTTACCCATGTTTTTGTTTTAAGTCCAATTAAATAACATGTATTTCGTTTACATTCTTCAATGTGTCGATGGCTCTCTTTACACCGGAATTACCACTGATTTAGACCGAAGAATTAAAGAACACAACGATTCAAAATTAGGGGCCAAATATACCAAAGTTAGACGACCGGTAAAATTAGTTTATTCAAAAGAATTTATCGACCGTTCCCAGGCTTCTAAAGAAGAATCACGAATTAAAAAATTATCTCGTCAGCAAAAAATCGATCTTTTGGTACCTCTTTTACTTCAGACGAATTAATTAATTTTGCCACCAACTAGTTAAATCTCTTATACCAGTTTTTTATAGGCGAGTAATTAGTGTCTATCTCTGTAAAAACAAAGCTCAAAAAAGATTAATAATAAAAATTATATTAAGCAAATGTTAAGTATCTTGCATTCTTATAAAAAAGTAATTATAATCCGTTCAGATACTAAATTATTAATTTGGTCTGCCCAAAGTCTAAATTTAATATGATCAAATTAAATGTCGCAAGAAAGTTTATTGCTATTCTTGCAAATACTTCCCTTCTTTTTAATTCGTTCGTGCCATTCTTATTGGCCGCCAAACCAGCCTACGCCCAAGAAGATATTATTCCGGAAATAGTTGTGCCAACTCTAGCTCCAGAGCCAACCATTGAAATCACTCCAGAGGTTACTCCTACCGTTGAATCCACTCCAACTCCAGAAATCACTCTAACTCCAGAACCAACCGCCATTCCTACCGAAGAACCTACAATAACTCCAACTCCCGAAATTATTATTACTCCAGAGATTACTCCCACTCCAATTGAAGAGCCCATTAATGTTGAAATTGGTGTTCTCACTCCTCCAGCAGAAAATAGTCCAACTCCTACCGAATCGACTCAAGCTCCACAAGACAATCAACCAGCAGAAAATAGTCCAACTCCAACCGAGATACCAGTCGTTGAAAAAGTTTGTCTTACTGATCAACAAATAAAAGACACTACTAATGAAGAATGGGTTATTGACGACGTTAATGGAATTTCCGAAACCAAAGAAAAAGTTCAACTTGGTGTTAAATACGTTTATCCCCAAGAAAATAAAGTTTCTGTCACTTTCAAATGTCTTCCAAAAGATGAGAGCTTAAGAACTACCCTAAAAATTCAAAAAGTAAAAACTGCTGATCTAAATCTTCCCGATTCTATAGATAATGTAGGCGAATATGCCTATGACATAAACACTGGTATGAATAATGGTGATTTTGAATATGACGTTACACTTCCAAAACCAGCCGATTCTACTGCCGAAATTTCTTATATTGAAAAATCTATCGACGATGCCAAAAATAATGAAATAAAAATTGATGAAATAAAACCAGTTGAAGAGTCAAAAGTTGAACAACAATCCGAAACCGTCACTGCCACCTCCCTCGACCACTTCACAATATATATAGTAACCTCCCCTTTTTCTAATGCTCCGAAACTATCGACTGCTACTCTTAACAATCAATCACAAGTTACTGTAGATCCAGGTGAAACAATTACTGTCACCCTAAAAGCCACTACAAGTGATAGTGGTAGTAATGATAATTGGAATTCATCTCAATACAAAATTGGTTCAGAAAGCTGGGTGTGTGTAAACACTAATGATCATAATGGCGATGGTACTTATACTGAAAGTTTTAGTATCACTGCTCCATCTACACCAGGCACATATAATCTTTCTCTTGATGTTTATAATGGCAACAATTGCACCGGAGGGTCTGGTAGTGAATATTTGATGTCAAATGCCATTATTGTTCAGACTCCTTCTCTTTCGTCTTTAACCCCCCCAACTTTTACAGTCAATCCCTCCGATGATTATGTTTTGACTTCAGTCACCGGTGTTTGGACTCAAACAACAGGTGGTTCAAATATTACTGGACTTAATACTAATGAGGTAAGATGGGGAGATTCTACGGGATATGGTCAAAGTGGATTGAGATTTGACGGTAGCGGAGCTCAATCTTTTAATCAAGGAAATAATTTTTATCTCGGTATGCTGACTCATTTAAATTGGCCAATTTATAATGCCGCTTCTGGAGCCAGATTAAGAATTACTCTTGCTTTTTCAAAACCAGGAGTATCTTCTAATCCGGAATTTACCTATGATTTTGATATTAATGAAACTCCAAATACCTCCGGTAGCTGTCCTGTATGGCAACAAAGTTCTACTCCTTGTGATGATAAAATTACTTTTCCCAACAGTTATGGCAGTCAAGTTTTCACTATAGGTGATATTCAATACACTTTAGTAATTGATGGTTTTGTTAATGCTTTCCCTGGCGGTTCTCCAATTTCTGAATTTATCACCGAAGAACAAAAAAATAACTCTGCTTTCCTTATCGGTCATCTTTCTTCAGAACTTGTCCCAGCTCCTGCAATAAATATTGAAAAGAAAACAAATAATATCGATGTTTCTGCCTCTCCTGGTCCAGATCTTAACGTTGGTGATTCGGTTACTTGGCAATATGTTGTTCAAAATATTGGTAATGTAGATTTAACAGGTATTTCAGTAGTGGATGACAAAGTTGGAACAATAACTTGTCCTTCCACTTCTTTGCCTGCATCTGTTAATCCTCCTGAAAGGGTAATGACTTGTACTGCCAGTGGCACAGTTACTGCCGGGCAATATACAAATATTGCCACAGTTACCGCCAATCATACAAATGGAACAGTCAATGACTCAGATAGTAGCTGGTACAATGGTATTGTTCAAACAGGCAATATAAAGATTACCAAAGACGTAATTCCAAATGATTCTAGTACTTGGAATTTCACCATTTCTGGAAATGGCGGCACATACAACATAAATGGACTTGGAGATGAACAGTCACAAACAGTTAGTAATATTCAGCCAGGTTCTTATGACATAGTTGAAACAACCAATTCTGCTTATTCAACCAGTGTTGTTTGTAATGGAATTCCAGGACCTGCTGGAAATGCATTTTTAGGTACAGTTGTTGCTGGACAAACCCTAGAATGTACTTTTACTAATACTAAAAAAGAATTAAATTTATCCGTTACCAAAACTGATAATCCCGATCCAGTTTATGAAGGAAACAATATCAGTTACACCATTAACTGGTCAATTAGTGGAAATACCCAAGCGAATAATTTATTCTTACATGATTTTCCCAATTGGCCTCTAGAATTTAATTTAGCCGATAACCCAGGCTGGGAAATATATGGTTCAGGTTATAAATATTCTTTGGGTAGTCCAAATCCTCCAGCATCTGGATCTGTAACTGTAGTTTTGAAAGTTCCCGAAGATTTCTCTCTCAGTTCTGTAAACAATGATGTTAAATTAGTCGTCGACGATCCTCAAAATCCTGGTCAAACAAAATGGGTCGAAGCCAGCCAACCAACTGATGTTGAATTTTGTGGCGACGGTAATATAGATTCAAACAACGGTGAACAATGCGACGATGGTAATAATTTAAACGGCGATGGCTGTAATTCCACTTGCCAGTGGGAAAAAGGTACTTTAATTGTCAAAAAAGTTGTTATCAACGATAATGGTGGCACTAAAACTAATTCCGATTTTTCTTTCAAAATTAATGATGGTGATTCAAAACAATTCGAATTAGATGGTCAAAATGATTATTCGTTAGATGTTGGTACTTATAATATTGTTGAAAATTCTGCTTCTGGATATTCAGTCAGTTATGATAATTGTTCCAATATAAATTTAGTTGCTGGTGGATCTCAAACTTGTACTATCGTTAATAACGATCAAGCCCCAACTTTAACTTTAATCAAAAGCTGGAGTGATGTTTACAATAGTGGATACACTCCCAGTAATTGGACTTTATCAGCTATTGGTACTGGCTCATCATTAGTCGGAA
>CAZOQV010000007.1:0-37929 GCA_964582365.1 uncultured Gammaproteobacteria bacterium
TATATTTTTTATTATTTATCTTAACAAGAGCCCGGATTTCGTATGTTCCAATTTCTTCAGACACTTCTTTTATTAGTTTAATTAACGTTCCTTTTAAGGGATTGGTATAATCACCTAAATCATCTTTGGAAATGTATGAATTAGTTTTAAGTGCTTCCACTATATCATCATTTTGATCGAGAACTCCGGAAAATCTTTGAAATGAACTTTTTTGCATTTCTCCGGTTTTTGAGAGACAGGCAACTTCTTTTATCAGACACTTTTTAACGGACTGTGGAGTATTTCTCCACCATTTCGTTTCAAAAAAACCAAGTTGTTTTAAATAATCCGTTGCGATAATTATTCTTTCATCCATTTGCTCGTTTGCATCGTTAAGATACGTTGGCCATACTGATTCTTCAAACGTTTTTTCTCTTTTACTGCAATTTTCCTTAAAATCGTCCAGTCTTTTTGCCAGGCAATCTTCAGTACATTCTTCTTCCGAGTTATGAACGGGGCAACTAGGATTTTTAAAACAATCAAAATCTTTTTCCTCTAATAACATGCAGCCCGAGTCTTTAACTCCATCTTCTCTGCCGGAAGGCCGAACATAATTATCGCAGAAAATGCAATTATCAACTGTTGTTTTAAATTCTTCAAACTTCTTTTTTGCTGCCTCCAATTCTTGGTTTTTAATTCTTACCGCTATTGCCGTTAAAATAGCTTTCATTCCTTCTACCTCTGATTTTAGATCTCTCGATCATTTTTTAAATGAGCATTAAATTATATCTTATAATCCACAATTCGTCAATTATATAGGACTTTTTCTGTGTTACCCCTTGTCAAATTTCTCAGTCTGGTTATAATATTAGCAGTCGATCAATTAGACTGATAATTATTAGTTTATTTTTATTTAAAATTATGACCAAAATTCATCCAGTTGCTGGCTTTTTATTAGTCGAGCCACAAAAACAAGAAAAGACTACTGCTTCAGGAATAGTTCTTCCTGAATCTCATCAAGACAAACCTCAACAAGGTAAAGTTTTAGCCGTTGGCGACACCACCTTTATTGATGGGCGAGAAATTAAATCTCCTTGCAAAATAGGTGATATTGTTGTCTATCGTGAATGGGGTGGCAAAGAATATAAAGAAAATAATGTCGAATTATTATTATTAAAATTCGACGACATCATGGCCATTATTAATTAACAAACTAAATCCCAATTTCAAATATCTAAATTTTAGAAATTAGAAATTTGTCATTAGAAATTAAATTAAAAATAAAACTATGTCAAAACAACTAAAATTCGGGCAAGATGCTCGTGAATCAATTTTAAAAGGAGTTAATACTTTGGCAAATGCCGTCATCACTACTCTTGGCCCAAAAGGCCGAAATGTGGCTATCGACAAAAAATGGGGCGGTCCCACTGTTTTACACGATGGTGTTTCTGTCGCCAAAGAAATTGAACTTCAAGATCCTTATGAAAATATGGGTGCTCAATTAATTAAAGAAGCCGCTTCCAAAACCAACGATATCGCTGGTGATGGTACTACCACTGCCACTGTTTTAGCTCAAGCTATTGTCAACAAAGGTCTTCAAAACGTTACTGCCGGTGCTAACCCCATGATTATTCGAAAAGGTCTAGAAAAAGGTCTTAAGGCCGTTATCGAAGAACTCGATAAAATGAAAAAAGAAATTAAATCTAATGATCAAGCTTCGATTGAACAAGTTGCCACTATTTCCGCTGGCGATTCTGAAATTGGTAAAATAATTGCCGAATCTATGGTAAAAATTGGTAAAGATGGTTTAATCACTGCTGAAGAAGGTAAAGGTATGGCTCTCGATACCAAAGAAACTTCTGGTATGGAATTTGATCAAGGTTTTCTTTCTGCCTATTTTGCCACTAATACTGAAACCATGGAAGCCACAATTGAAAATCCTTATATCGTTTTAACTGATAAAAAAATCAGTTCTCTTCAAGAATTTTTACCTTTTCTAGAAAAATTAGTTAAATTAACTAAAAATATCGTCATCATTGCTGATGATATCGATGGCGAGGCTTTAGCCGCTTTGGTTGTTAATAAAATTCGTGGAACTTTTAATATCTTAGCTGTCAAAGCCCCAGGTTTTGGAGATCGTCGTAAAGCTATGCTTGAAGATATTTCTGTTTTAACCGGTGGTACCGTAATTTCTGAAGATTTAGGCATTAAATTCGACACTGCCGAGCCAGCTGAATATTGTGGCCATGCTGATTCTGTTACTTCCGACAAAGATAAAACCCGAATTATCGGCGGTTCTGGTTCTCAAGGTGAAATCAAAGCTCGTGTTTCTCAACTTCGAGCTCAACTCAGTAAAACCACTTCTGATTATGATAAAGAAAAATTCCAAGAAAGAATTGCTAAATTAGTTGGCGGTGCCATTGTTATTCAGGTTGGTGGAGCCACTGAGGTCGAGATGAAAGAAAGACTAGAAAGAGTTAAAGATGCTATTGAAGCTACCAAAGCTGCAGTTGAAGAGGGAATTCTTCCTGGTGGCGGTGTTGCCCTTTTAAAAGCTTCTCTAAAATTAGATTCTATTAAAACTGATTCTGCTGAAGAACAGGTAGGAATTGATATTTTAAAATATACTCTTGAACAACCAGTCAGAATGTTGGCCCAAAATTCTGGTGAAGACGGCGGTTATATTTTTAATTTAATTAAAGATAAAGTTTCTGCTGATTCTAAATCAGATTATGGTTACAACGCTGCCACCGGCAAAATGGGTTCCATGATTTCCGCTGGCATTCTTGATCCGGCCAAAGTTACTAAATCAGCCTTAACTAACGCTGTTTCTGTTGGTCAAATGATTTTAACTACTGATGTTTTAATCACTGACGCTCCAGAAGCCAAAAGTTCAAATCCTATGCCCGACATGTCTGGAATGGGTGGCATGATGTAATTCCAAATTGGTCAAAATTAAAACCCTCCTTAATTGGAGGGTTTTTTGGTAAAATAGGCTTACTCTAAATATGACGCGGTAGTCAAGCGGTTACCCCGCAGCGGCGGGGTGCAAAACTTTATTTTGCTTTGATATTATTGTTATGTGTACTATGTTTACATTTTAAAAAGTATTAAAGATTAACAAATTTACACTGGTTATAGTTCTGATTTGAAAAGAAGAATTTTACAACACCAATTAGGATTAGTTAAATCGACCAAAAATAGACGTCCACTAAAATTAGTTTATTACGAAGCTTTTTTAGACAAAAAAGATGCTCAAGATAGAGAAAAATATCTAAAGTCTGGCGGAAAAGCTAAGATTGGGTTAAAATTACAAATTAAGAATTCTTTAGAAATCTAACTGACGCGGTAGTCAAGCGGTTAGACAACGGTCTGCAAAACCGTTCAGATGGGTTCGACCCCCATCCGCGTCTCCAAATAACAATTAGACAACAGTCTGCAATCCCGCAGCGGCGGGACGACCCCCATCCGCGTCTCAAATTATTTTATAACTGATTTTTTACCTTATTTTCTTATAACAATCTCTCTAAGTTCAATAAAATTATTTATCACATAATCAGGATTACATTCGATTACTTTTTTTCCATAAAATCCATAGGTCACGCCAACTGTTTCAATTCCAGCATTTTTTCCTGCTCCAATATCAGGTGCTGTATCTCCAACCATAATTGCATTTGTTTTTCTAATCCCTAATTCGCCGAGTACTTTATATATTCCTTCTGGATCTGGCTTATTATTTGTAACGTCACTACCTGTTACTACTTTTTTAAAAATTCCTTTTAGGCCTGTTGATTGTAGTATTTCTTCTGCCCAACGTGTTCTTGCTGTTACTACAGCTAATTCTATTTTTGATTTTTCAAATTCATTCAAAACTTCATATACCCCAGAAAAAGTTTCAATCTTCGGTATTAATTCACCATTTAGCTCACCGTGTTTCAAACAAAATTTGTTTATATCTTCTCCCTGAACCATCGCCTGATAGCTACCTTCCAATGTGTGTACTATTTTTGGCGCAATTTCTTCATTCGATAAATGAATATTATAGAAATCCAATGTTGTTTTAAATAATTCCACGACTATTTTGTGACTATTCACAAGTGTTCCGTCAAGATCAAACAATACTGCTTCAATTCGATTCATGGTCGATTATATCATCGACAATTATTTATTTTTACCAATAATTTCTATTACTAAAATCCTCGTGAAATTTTATTGCTAAATATATTTTCATATTAAAATCCATCAACCTTTTTAATTTCCATTTCCAAAATTTCATCATTATCTCCAAACACAAACCTAGCTTCGATTTTTTCTCCATTTAAAACTTTTGGTAGCCAAAATTTATCATCCACCCATGTTTTGTCGTAGGGGATTTCATTAATGTCATACCATTTTGGCGCCATTTCTTCCGATTCTTGCGGCTCATTTTCCCAATCATTTATTTTATAAACAATCACTTCCTGATTCCGCTCTTCATTATTTTTAAAATAAAATTTAATTTTCGCCATCAATTCCTGATTTTTAACCACCACTGAAATTTCTTCCATAATTTCTCTTTTTGATGTTTCTTCAATTGTTTCTTCACCTTGTGGTTTTCCTCCCACCCCATTCCATTTTCCCATTCCAAATCCTCTTTTTTTCATTGCCAACAAAACTTTATTATCTTTAATTAAAAATCCTAAAGTTGCCTGTCTTAAAGTGTTATTCATGCTTAAATTATATCTTAATTACATAAACTTTCACACGGCACCCCATCTTCATTCCCATCTCTTTCATTACAGCCACAATTATTTAATTGATAATAAGCTTCTTCACAACTACTAATCTTTGTACAAGATTTTTTACAATCACAAACAAAAGCAGAATTATTATTTTCAGTTTCACCCAAAACATTTTCAATTTTTGTTACCGTCGGAGTCATTGTTTTTATTGTTGGCGTTGGGCAAGCATCATCTGCCCATATTCCCAGTTTTTTCTCTTCAGCCACTTTTTGATCAGATCTAAATTCGGCTTGAAATTTATAAGGCACTTTGTAAGTATATTCTTTAGCCATTCCTTCTTCTATTAATTTTTTATTTATTAAAGTTCCATCTTCAAGATAGATATATCGTAATAATCGGTCATATTTATCTTTGTCGTCTTGAGTTTCGTCCTCTTCTAGTTTTACTTTTTTATTTTCCATTAATTCTTTTGCCCTATCTATGGCTTCTTTTCCAAAACATTGTCCACTTTCTGGGGTATCAATTCCAATCAATCTTACCGCTGTTTCTTTATCATTAATCTTAACCATTAAAGTGTCGCCATCAATTATTTTTGTCACTAAGATAAAATCTTCTATTTTCGTTGGAGTTATTACTTTTGTCGGAACAATTGTCTCTGTCGGTATTATTTTATTTGTTTCAATTTTTACCTTACTATTTCCTTTTCCAATTTTATAAGCCACTATTAAGCATAAAATTCCTAATAAAATCCAAATCCAATTACTTAGTTTTTTAAAATTAATCATTTTACTAAAGTAATTATATTCTTTTTAGTATAAAATCAAGCTAAGATGCCAAAACTTCATATTGCCGTTCCGCATGGTTTTTGTTTCGGTATTAATCGAGCTATCGATTTGGCCAAAGAAACAGCCGAAAAGTATTCCGGAAAAATTTATTTTTTAGGCGAACTCGTTCACAATCAACACGTCGTTGATTGGCTAGAATCAGAGCTGAAAATTAAAACAGTTCAATCTATTGACGACATTCCTCGTGGTTCTGTCGTTCTTATTCGAGCTCATGGCGCTCCTCCTTTAATTTTCAATCAGGCGATTGCTAAGGGCTTAACTATTGTTGATGCCAGCTGTCCTCTAGTTCTAAAATCTCATCAAACAGTTGCCAAACTCAGTGGCCAAAATAAAAAAATAATTTTTCTTTGTAACAGCATTACTCATGATGAAACAGTCGGAGTTGTTGGCGAAGATCCTTATTCAGTTGTCCCTGTTGTTATTGGCGATATTTCTACCCTAGAAATTGCCGATCCTGCCAATTGTTTAATTATGACCCAAACTACTTTATCAACCATTGAAATAAAAGAAGCTCTCGATTTTATAAAAAATAAATACCCTCAAGTCACTGTTTTTCCTCATATTTGTCAAGCCACTACTGATCGTCAAAATGCCGTTATCGAATTAAGTAAAACTTGTAGCTTAATTATTATTGTTGGATCGCCCACCAGCGCCAATTCTAATAGTCTTAAAAAAGTTGCTGATTCTTGTGGTGTTGTCAGCTATATTATCGACAATGTTTCTGAACTTAATCCTAAATGGTTTGTTGGTCATCAAGAAGTTGGTATTAGCTCTGGTGCCAGCACTCCAGAATCAATTTTAGAACATATTGTTAATGAAATTAAAAATTATGAGTAAAAAATATAAATCAAGAGAAGTTAGTGTTGGCAATCTTATTTTAGGCGGCGACAATCCTGTCCGTGTCCAATCTATGTGTGACACTTTCACTAAAAACATTGATGATACTGTTAAACAGATTTTGGAGCTAGAAAAAGAAGGTTGTGAAATTGTTCGGGTTGCCGTTCCCGACATGGAATCAGCCAAATCTATTGGTGCCATCAAAAATCAAATTCATATTCCGCTGGTTGCCGACATTCATTTTGATTATTTATTGGCTCTTGAGTCAATTAAACAGGGGATCGATAAAGTCCGTATTAATCCGGGAAATATCGGGTCAGAAGAAAAAGTTAAGGCTGTTGTTAAAGCTTGTCAAGACAAAAATGTTCCCATTAGAATTGGTGTCAACGTTGGCTCTATTGAAAAAGATTTATTAAATAAATACGGTCCCACTCCCAAAGCTGCTGTCGAATCTTGTTTAAAACACGTTAGAATTTTAGAAAAATTAAATTTTTATAATACCTTACTTTCCATCAAATTTAATGATGTCTCTCAAATGATTGCTGGCTATCGACTTTTAGCCAGTGAAGTTGATTATCCTCTTCATCTTGGTGTTACTCATGCTGGCACTGCTTTTATGGGTACTGTCAGAAATTCCATTGGAATTGGGACTCTTCTTCAAGAGGGCATTGGTGCCACTCTTCGTGTTTCTTTAACTGCTTCTGTCAACGAAGAAATTAAAGTTGGCTGGGCTATTTTGCGCAGTTTAAACCTTCGTCGTCGTGGTCCAGAATTAATTTCTTGTCCAACCTGTGGTCGTACTGAAATTGATTTATTTTCTTTGGCTAATAAAGTTGAAGAAGCCATAAAAAATGTCGAAAATCCAATTAAAGTTGCTGTTATGGGTTGTGTCGTTAATGGCCCTGGTGAAGCTCGTGAAGCCGATATTGGTGTGGCTGGTGGTAAAGGTTGCGGTGTTATTTTTGCCAAAGGCAAAATTATTAAAACAGTTCCAGAAGACCAAATTTTATCTTCACTTTTGGAAGAAATTAAAAAACTAAATTAATCTCCCATCACTTGGACGAAAACTTTTCGTGGTCGGCAACAATCTAATTCAATTGCAAAAATCTTTTGCCATGTCCCGAGCATTAATTTTCCTTCAACAACTGGTACTGTTTCTGAATTTCTCATTAACAGGTGAGTACAATGCGAATGTCCATTTAAACAATCCGAAGCCGCCGATTGGCAGACTAAATTTTCAGTTCTAACTTCCAAATCATTATGAAAATAATATCCATCTTTAGGAATAATTCGATTAACTAAATTTTCAAAATCTTTCACAATTCCTTTTTCTTTTTCATTAACACAAATCGCCAAAGTAGTGTGTGTCGAATAAATTAACACTTGTCCGTTTTTTATTTTTGTTTTTTGAACAAATTCTGCCACTTCATCAGTCAAATCTCTAAATTCTATATTTTTTTGGCTAGTAAATTCAATCGTTGTATTTTTAATCATACCCTTTTAGTCGAAGATTAATTTAAATCCCTGCCATTTGTCTAACCAGATTATCTGTTTCTAAAATTTGTTTTAAATTTGGTTTCTTTATTAATTTATGATTTTTCAAAGCCTTTTCCACCATTTTTGGTATATCTTCAAATTTTATTTTTTGTTTTAAAAATAAATCTACCGCCACTTCGTCAATCGCATTTAAAACTACTGGCATAGTTCCGCCAATTTTAGCCGCTTCTAAGGCATATTCTAAACAAGGAAATTTTTCTAAATCTGGCTTGTAAAAATCCATTTTCGAGTTAAACCAATCAACTCTTCCTAAATCATTTTTCACTCTATCTGGATAGGTTAGAGCATCTTGGATTGGTATTCGCATATCTTTATTTCCAATTTGAGCAATTACTGACCCATCCCAATATTGAACTGCAGAATGAATTAAACTTTGAGGATGAATCACAATTTCAATCTGATCATCGGATAAATCAAATAACCATTTTGCTTCGATAAATTCCAATCCTTTATTCATTAAAGTCGCACAATCAATGGTAATTCTTTTTCCCATTTTCCAGTTTGGATGATTTAAAGCTCTTCCCGCTGTTATTTTTCCAAATTCACTTTTATCTAAATTTAAAAAAGGCCCACCACTACAAGTTAAAATTATTTTTTCTACTTCACTTCTTTTACCACTCCTCAAACATTGCCAAATAGCACTGTGTTCGCTGTCCACTGGTAATAAATTTACTTGATGTTCTTTTACCTTTTGATTTATTATTTCTCCTGCCAGCACCATTACTTCTTTGCTCGCCAAAGCCACATCTTTGCCACTTTCAATCGCCGCCAAAGTCGGTTTTAAACTTTTAGCTCCACTTATGGCCATCACCACCAAATCAGCCTTACTTTCCCGAATCATTTGTTCTATTTCTTCTTCTCCCCAATACCAGTTTTTATTTTTTATTTGATATCTTTTTTTATCAGCCACACCTATTTTTTTAACTCCAAATTTTTTGCTTTGTTCCAAAATCAAATCCACATTTTCATTACAAATCAACGCTTCTATTTCAAATCTATCTCGATTTCTATCCACAATGTCTAATGTTTGCTGCCCAATTGATCCGGTTGATCCTAAGATTAATATCTTTTTCTTATCCATAGCAGTTTAGTCGTCATCTTTTTAATAATCATTTTTACAGGTTTTTATTTTATTTCACGACTAATTATTATATGAATTGGTTGATTGTAGTTGCTGGAGGTTCTGGTACCAGAATGAAAGCCTCCGTAAATAAAATTTTTCTTAAAATAAATCAAAAACCGCTTTTGTTTTGGACTCTAAAACCATTCCAAGAAAGTTCCATTATCGATAAAATAATTATTTCTTCCAAAGATGAAGATCGGCCATTAATAAAAAAAATTGTTAATAAGTATAATTTTTCCAAAGTTGTTGGCTACAGCCAAGGTGGTTCTCTTCGTCAAGATACCGTTTTTAATGCTCTTGAATTTACAAAAAACAAATGTCGACCAACCGATATTGTTGGTGTTCATAACGCTGCCAATCCTTTTATTTTCGACGATGAAATTAAATCAGTTTATCAAGCCGCCAAAAAATTTGATTCAGCTCTTTTAGCCTGTCCTTCCACTGATACAATTAAAATCGCCAATGAAGAAGGTTTTGTTTCTAGTAGCCCAAACCGTCAATCTTGTTATTGTGCTCAAACTCCTCAAGTCGCTAAATTTAAAATTCTCTATTCTTCTTATCAAAACATTTATAAAAAAAATTTAGTTACCACTGATGATTCTCAAGTTTTAGAATTAAGTGGTTTTAACCCCAAAATAGTTGTTTGTTCAACCGACAACTTTAAAATTACTTACCCCAAAGATCTTTTACTTGCCAAAACCTTTTTAAAAAATAAAAAATAGTCTGAAATTATTTATTCTTCATCACTTTTATTATCCAATATCCCAGATATCCCAACACTAAAAATTCAATTCCACTCGCTATCAAAAAAAATATTCCAACTCCATTAATAATCAATCCAAATCGATAATAATCCCAAACAACTCTGGCCATAGAATAAGCCAATAATGGTGACAAAATCACTATTGCCACTAAAAATATTTGTGACTTATCTTTATCTTTTATGATTAAAGTTTTTAATGTCAAAAATGGTTGTTCAATTATATTGTATAAATTACATAATAATTTCCAGATTTGTCGGACCGCTATTAAAAAACTTAATTTAATTATTTTTTTAATTCTTTTTTTGATCATAAGCCCAAGCCTCTCTGAATTTTTTCTTAGCTCTGATTAGTTTTGATTCCACTGCCTTAACTGTTATTTTTAAATTTTTAGAAATTTCAGTTATTTTCCAACCTTCTATATATTTAAGTCGTAAAATATCTTTATATCCTTTACCTAATTCCTTAAAAGTTTTTTTAATTTCTTCTTTTAATTCATTTTTAAGTACATCTCTTTCCGGTGTTAGCGCTTTATCAGCAATTTCCTCAAATTCATCTGATATTGAAAATAAAATTGTTTTTAATTTTTTCTTTCGATAATAATCAATTATTTTATGTTTAGCTATACTACAAATCCAACTAAACTCGTTACATTTTCCATTAAAATTTGACTGACACGTTATTGCTGCCAGCATAATATCATTAGTCAGTTCTTCAACCACTCCTTCATCATCAATTTTTTGACTGACAAATTTCTTCACCCCTAAATAATATTTTTTATAAAAATCATCCATTAGTGTATCTATTATAACTTATAATTTTTTCTCCCTTTGTTAAGGGGAGATGTCTCGCCACTGGCGGGACAGAGAGGATTAATCTATACTTAATTAATGCTCCCTTTTATTAAACCGCATCCACTCCAAAAAATTGGTCAAAGTTTTCGCCATGATTTATTGGATATGGTTTATCAAAATGGTGGACACATCGGAGGTTCTCTTTCTTCAATCGACTTAATTATTGCTGTTTATTTTGGTAATCTTTTTAATTTTAAAAAAGATCATTTCATTTTATCGGCCGGACATCTGGCTCCGGCTCTTTATGTTGTTCTGGCTAACGCCGGTTATTTCCCTAAAAGATTACTAGACACTTATTCTTCTTTTGATTCGATTCTTCAAGGACATGTTTCTTCTGATGTTCCTGGTGTTGAATATTCCTCTGGTTCTCTTGGTCAAGGGTTGTCTTTTTCTTGTGGTTTAGCCATTGGCAATCCCAAAAGTAAAATTATTTGTCTTACTTCTGACGGCGAACATCAAGAAGGTCAAATTTGGGAGTCATTGCTTTTTGCTAAAAAATATCAATTAGGAAACTTGATAAATATTGTTGATTTTAACAAATTTCAGATTGACGGTCCGGTTTCTAAAATCATGCCTCTCGATGATCTCGCTGGAAAATATATTAAATTTGGATGGACAGTCACCACTGTCGATGGTCACAATTTTAATCAAATAATTTCCGCCCTAGAAAATGCTAAAAAATCTGATTATCCTAATTGTATTATTGCTAAAACAATCTTAGGTAAGGGAGTTTCGTTTATGGAAAATAATTTTAGATATCATGATGTTAAAAATCTTTCTGACACTTTATATATGAAAGCTAAATCAGAACTATGACCAATTCTATCCGCGAAGCCTTTGGCGACACACTACTCAAATTAGCTAAAACCAACAAGAATATTTATGTTGTCAGTTGTGATTTAAAATCACCACTTTTTTTAACTGACTTTGCCAAAAAATACCCTCTTCGTTTTATTGAATGTGGTGTGGCTGAAACTAATGCTGCCGGTATTGCTGCTGGTTTAGCCAAAACCGGCAAAACTGTTTTTCTCGCCTCTTTTTCTTGTTTTTCTCCCGCCATAAATTGGAACACCATTAAACAATCAATTTGCTATAACAATGCCAATGTCAAAATTATCGGTTCTCACTCTGGTCTTCTCAGTAGTGATTTAGGAGCCACTCATCAAATGCTTGAAGATTTGTCTTTGATGCGTTCTCTTCCTAATATGGAAGTTTTTTCACCTCTCGATGCTCTTGAAACCTCCAAAATTATTAAGGCTGTCACCTACAGTAAAAAACCAGCTTATGTTCGCTTAGTTCGTCCCGCCACTCCTGATCTTTTTGATTCAAAACTAAATTTCACTATTGGCAAATCTCACATTTTACAACCAGGGAAAGATATTACCATTATTGGTCATGGTCCTATTCTTGAAGAAGCCTTTCAAGTTCAAGCCAAGCTTGATGTAGAGACGCCACGCATGGAGTCTCTACTAAAAAACACATCCATCTCTAAAAAAATTTCTCTTGAAATTATAAATTGTTCATCAATAAAACCTCTCGACACCACCACTATTTTAAAAAGTGTCAAAAAAACTGGTCGTCTTATTTGTCTTGAAGATCATCAAAAAAATGGGGGGCTAGGGGAATCGATAGCCGCTCTAATTTTAGAAAATAATCTTCCTTGTAAATTCATTCATTTAGCTGTTGATAACAGTTTTGGCCGTTCAGCTAAAAATTTTATTGAGTTGTACAATTATTATGGTATTGGTGTTGATAATTTACTTACCGCTGTTACCTCTCTCCTTGTTAAGGAGAGAAACCGGTTTACCCGGAAAGAGGATTTAACTAAATGAAAACATTACGTCAATTATTAACCGAATATCGAGCCCAAGGTAAAGCCCTTCCTGCTTTCAATATTGATTCTTTCGAAATTTATCAGGCTGTCGAAGAATCGGTTAAAGAAACTGGTTTGCCTTGTATTGTTCAGCTTTCCGCTGGTGAAGATAAATTTATCCATGCCGAACGTCTTTTTGTTTTAGTCAAAAAAGCTCAAACTGATGCTTTACCAATTTATCTAAACATGGATCATGCTTCCGATGAAATTCGTTTGGAAAAATTAATCAGTCTTGGTTTTGATATGGTTCATTTTGATGGTTCTAATTTGGATTATTTCACCAACTTGGAAACGAGCCAAAAATTTATTCAGATTTTAAAAAAACATTATCCTAACACTCTTTTTGAAGTCGAATTTAATCATATTAATTTAACTGGTGCTCAAGTTTCTAAAAATAGTCTCACTGATCCATCTCAGGCCTATGAATTTATGACTAAAACTTCTGCCGATTTATTGGCTGTTTCCATTGGAAATTTACACGGTATTAGTGTTAAATTTCCTGAAACTCTCGATTTAAATTTACTTGCTAAAATTCGAAATAAACTTCCTGAAGATTACTTTATTACTCTTCACAGTGGTTCTTGTATTAGCCCCGATCAAGTTGCTCAAGCCATCAAACTTGGTATCGTCAAAATCAATATTAATACTGAATTAAGAAATAGTTTTAATCAATCAATTGCTAAAATTTATTCCGGGGAAGTTAGTCAAAAAATTTATGAAAATTTCTCTCCCGCCATTAACGAATTAAAAAATATTATTAAATCAAAGTTAATTATTTTTTCTACTTCTAAATATGCTTGATGTAATTTCTATCGGTGGCGCCACTCTTGATATTTTTGTTAAATCAGAACAATTTATTGTTAAAAATAATTTACTTTCTCTTGAATACTCATCTAAAAATGAAATTAATAAAAGTTTAATTTGTAGCGGTGGCGGTGCTACTAATTCGGCTACTTCGTTCAGTCGACTTGCTTTAAAATCAGCCTGTCTTTCCTTAATTTCAGATGATCATTTAAGTAATTATATTATTGATGATTTAAAAAAAGAGTCAGTCGAAATTAAACTTTTAATTAAAGATAAAGATGAAGCTACTGATTTTTCTGTAATTTTAGTTGCTCCTGATGGTGGACGATCAATTCTTACCAACAGAGGCAAAACTCGACTTGAAGAAAAAAATATAAATTGGGATAAATTACCTAAAACCAAATGGTTTTATATTTCATCTCTCGAAGGCAATCTTGAGTTATTAGAAAAAATAATTGGTTTTGCCAAAGAAAACAAAATTAAAATTGCCCTAAATCCAGGTAATCGCGAATTGGCTCAAAGAAAAAAACTTTTACCTTTATTAAAATTAGTCGATTTTTTACTTTTAAATAAAACCGAAGCAGAAACCTTAGTTCAGTTTGATATTGATGACAAAGATTTTTGGTCAAAACTAGTTTCTCTTTCTCCACCAATTGTTGCTGTTACTAATGGTCGAGAAGGTGCTTTTGTTTTCTTCGAGGGTAAACAATATTTCTCTCCCATTATTAATGTCAAACCAGTCGATGAAACCGGTGCTGGTGATGCTTTTGGTTCCACTTTTGTTGCCTCTTTAATTCACGGACACACTCCCAAAGAAGCCCTTTTCTGGGGTATTAAAAACTCCGCCTCTGTCGTTTCTCATCTCGGCGCCAAACCCGGCCTCCTAACCCTTAAACAAATTAAAAAATAATATGCTTCCTAAAGAAGAAAAAATCAAAAAAATACCCGACGAAAAACAGCCCGGTCTTTTTGATAAAGAAGATGAAAGAAAGCGCCTCACTAAAAAACGCCGTTTTATTTATCTCGCTTTAATTTTAACCACTGGTCTTAGTCTTTCATTTTGGATTTATCGCTCTATCAAAAATGCTAATTTTTCTTTTAAAATGCCATCAATAAATTTGCCCAACCTTAAAGAAAAAAGTTTATCAATAAAAACAACAGCCGATATTTCTTTACCAAAAGATTCCGATTCTAGTTGGTCCATTTTTCTCAAAAGAATTGATACCGATTCTATTATTTATCAACATAATCAAGAAAATATTGACCCAAATTCTATTTTAATCAAAATTGATAAAACTAATTTATCCACTGCTAGCGCCTATACTTCAACTCTTCCTCAAGGTTTAAAAATAAAAGAAATTATTCAAGAAGATGATAAAAACTTTTCCTATTTTTCTAAAATTACCACTCCTAGTCAAGAATTACTTCTGATTATAAAAACTACTGATTCTAAAGATTTAACTCAAGCAAAAAAATCAGTTCCAGATTTAATTGATCAGTTGTATTGGTATTCTATTCAAAAATAATTTTATCGTTTGGTAAAGAAATGTTAGTTTCCACCCATTGTTCATCAATTTTATTTTCTAAAATTTTTGTCATAATTCTATTCCAAATTGGTGTTGCTCCACTAACTCCTGATGCCACCCAACTCATCGGAGTTGCGTCATTATTTCCCACCCACACCGCCACCAAATAACTCGGCGTCCAGCCGATACACCAATTATCTTTTAAATTATTTGTTGTTCCAGTTTTAACTGCTACCGTTTTTCCTTCAATTTTTAATTTTGAATTTAATCCAAAGATAGGTGATCTAGCCTGGTTATCACTTAATATACTATTAATTGTCAACGCTAAATTAGTGTCCGCAATTTGTTCTTTTTCTATTTTCTTAGTGTAAATATTCTCTCCCAAATAATTATTAATTTTATAAATCGGATTAATTTCTACTTTCTCTCCCAAATTAGCAAACACTGTGTAGGCTTGAGCCAATTCGGTCATTTTTATTTCACCACTTCCCAATGCCAAAGATAATCCATATCGGCTTCTGTCTTTCCATGTTGTTATTCCCATTTTTTCAGCTAAATCAATCATATTATTAACTTTATTTTCTGCCAGTAATTTTACTGAGGGCACATTTAATGACGATGCTAAAGCTGTTCTTAATGTTACTTTACCTAAATACTTACCGGTATAATTTTGAGGTGAGTAAGGTTTTTGTCCTGGTATATAGTAACTCACTGGGCTGTCTTCTATATAATCATCTGGGCTTTTCCCTTTTTCAAATGCCAATAAATAATTAATTGGTTTTATTGACGACCCGGGCTGTCTTAATGAAGTTGTAACATTTACATTACCGTCAATATCACTAGCATGATAATTTTTCGATCCCACCATTGCCAAGATATCTCCCTCTCTGACTCCTATCACCAATGCTGCTCCATTAGAAATATTTAATTTTTTAACCTTTTTTATTTCATCTTCAACCACTTTTTCTGCTTCTTTTTGAGTATTTAAATCTAAACTAGTATAGATATTTAATCCCTGTCTTTCCACATTTATATAACCATATTTATTTTCCAATAAATTTTTAATATAAAAAACAAAATGAGGTGCTTCTATTTTTTGTTTATTTTTAGCAAATACCAACTTTTCAGTTAGTATTCTATTACCCTCTTCTTTTGAAAGATATTCAGCCGCTATCATTTCCTCAACCACTCTATTCTGTCGGGAAAATCCTAATTTTGGATCGCTGCCAAAAGGGGAATAAGAACTTGGTGCTGCCGGTAATCCAGCTAAAAATGTCATTTCTCCATCGGTCAAATCCCAAACATTTTTGTTGAAATATTTTAACGCCGCCTCTTGGACTCCATAAGCCTCACCCCCGTAAGAAACTTGATTAAAATATCTTTCTAAAATTTCATCTTTTGTCAATTTGTTTTCTACTCTTAAAGTTAAAACCGCTTCTCTAATTTTTCTTTTAAAAGATTTTTCACTGGTTAAAAATACATTTTTAACCAATTGTTGGGTAATAGTTGAACCTCCTCTTAAATTTTGATCACTTGTTTTTTTAAAATTATAAATCGTCGCTTTTATAATTCCTTTTATCGATAATCCGTGGTGTTTGTAAAATTCTTTATCTTCAATTGCTAACGTGGCCTCAATAAAATTTTTAGGAATTTTATCTAAACTTACCCAACTTCTATTTTCTTCTTCATAAAATTTATAAAGTAAATTGCCATTTCTGTCAAAAATTTTAGTCGATAATCTTGGAGGATTATAAATCAGATTTATATCCGGCACTTCCTTATTAAAAAATTGATAGATATTATTAACAAAAATAACTAATCCAATTATTATTACTAGTAAAATAATTTTTTTCCAGATTAATTTGATTAACCACCACCATAGCTTTAAAAACCAAAAAACTGGTTTCCCAATTGCTATTAAAATCTTTATTAAATTTCCCAGTAAAGTCATCTACTTAATAAAGGCAGATACTGTGCTATTAGCAGCATCTCCTATTAACGGACAATCCAAACACACCCTAATACCACTAATATCAGTCACCACAATATGATCTTGCCATTCCGCATTTGGCGCTACTTCATTATCCCTAACTATTCTGCCAGTATCTTTGTTAATTAGAACATTCATTCTTGAATTTATTATTTTTGGTAAAAACTTTTTATTGAAGTATTCATAACGAGAGTCACATCCTCCTTCTGGCACTGCTCCTCCGGTCAAATTACAAACATTAATCCCGATTATATCTGTTGGTACTACTGGTTTTTTAACGGTTTTATCAATCAATAGTTGAGTCATTATTTTATTCCAAATTGGAGCCGCTCCACTAATTCCCGACACTACTCCTCTCATCCTTGAATTATCATTATTACCCACCCACGTTCCAATTACATAATCAGCCGTATATCCAAAAGTCCAGTTGTCTCGTAAATCATTTGTTGTTCCAGTTTTTACCGCTACTTCAGGATGATTTTTAATATTTAACAACGATCCTCTTCCAAAAACCATACTTCTTGCCCCGTCATCAGACAAAATATTTTGAATAATATAAGAAGTTTCTCGCGACAACACTCTTTCTCCTGGATTATCTTGAAATTCTTCCAAAATTTTTCCATTTTTATCTTCCACCTTTAATATTGGTGTCAGAGGTTGTTTAATTCCCATATTAGCCAAAACACCGTAAGCTGTGGCCATATCTGTCATATAAACTTCACCTCCACCCAAGGTTAACGACAATCCATAATTTGATGGATCAGTAAAAGTACTTATCCCCATTGCCGAAGCTGATGCAATAAATGTTTCTACCCCGTTTAAATGCAAAACTTTCACTGCCCCGATATTTAAAGAATTAGACAAACTATTTCTAATCGATTGCAGTCCGTGATAAGCCCCACCATAATTAGTTGGACAATATGGTTTTTGATTAATTTGTTCAAAACAAGTCGGACCATCACTAACTATCGAGGCTGCTGTTATTTTTCCTAATTCTAGTGCCGTAGCATAATTAAGAGGTTTGATTGACGAACCTGGCTGTCTTAATGCCGTTGTTACATTATATTTTCCATCTATATCGTTAGAAAAATAATCAATCGATCCTACCATTGCCAGTATTTGTCCAGTTTTTGGATCAGCTACTAATGCTGCTCCATTAGTTACATTTGATTTTTTCAATTTTGCCACCTCCGACGCCACTATTGTTTCTGCCATATTTTGTATGTCCAAATCTAAAGTTGTCGTCACTTTTAAACCGCCTTCAGTTAGTTTTTGCAGACCATATTTTTCTGTCAGCTGTTCTTTAACATAAAAAACAAAATGAGGGGCCAAAATTCCGGTTCTATCCAGATAATAATTTAATTTTTCTGCTTTTGCTTGTTCCATCTCTTCTTTAGTAATAAAACCAATTTCATTCATTCTGGTCAAAACGATTTCTTGTCTGGACTTGGCTATCTCTGGGTGAGTAAATGGATTATATTTCGTTGGTGAGGCTGGCAACCCGGCAATCAAGGCTGCCTCAGCCAAATTCAAATCTTTAACGTCTTTATTAAAAATTCCTCTGGCTGCTGATTGTACTCCCCAAATAGTTCCACCATATGGTGTCTGATTAAAATACATTTCTAAAATCTGGTCTTTACTGTAAAGTATTTCTGTTGCTACTGTCAAAATTGCCTCTTTTATTTTTCTGGAGATTGTTCTTTCTTGTGTTAATAATCCATTTTTAACCAATTGCTGGGTTAAAGTTGAACCACCTTGCAATCGTTTTTTAAAAATTGTTCTAAAAAGTCCTCTTAAAATTCCTTTAAGATCAAAACCATGATGTTTATAAAAATTAGCATCTTCAATTGCCAAAGTAGCCTTTTTCAAATTTTCTGAAATTTCAGGCAATTTTACCGCCGTTCTTCTTTTGTCTGTATAAATTTCAAACAATAATCGACCTTTTTTATCTAATATCTGTGAAGATTGGGAATAATCATTTCTTCCTAGTTTAGCTGGATTTGGTATTTTTTTAATAACATATAAAACCATCAATACCACCAATATCAACATCGGTACTAAAACATAAAGCCATTTTCTAGATTTTTTTTTCTTAATTCTTTTCATTTTGATCCTCGTTTTTTTGGTTCCAGATTTCCAAGTCATTTATAATTTTATCTATTCCTTCATTTTTATAATTAAACGATTTTACTATATCTTCATAAGCTAAGCCAGCCTGATTAATTTGTTGATTAGTCTTAAAAAATTCCAAGTCTCTTTTTTCTTCTTTAAACAAAGCCCTTTTAGCTTCTTTTAGTCCACAAATTGAATCGTTTAGTGTTTCTAAAATCAAATTATCATTTTTGTTATTTTTAATCAAATTAACCGTCTCAAACATTCTTTTATCGGCTATCAGTAAATATATTTCGGCCTTTTTTTTAGGAGTATTGCTTAATAAAATCCACAATTTATCGCGGAATTTCTTTAATGGATATCGTATATCTCCTGGTTCAATTCTACTTTCAGGAACCTTATAATTTTTTAAAATTTCTTCTCCATTGCCGACTATATCAACATATTCAATTGGAACATTTCTTAAACTATTATTTTTGATATCCTCATTTAATTTTTCAAGACCGGCCGTTACCAAAGACCAAAATAAAATTAATAAACTAATTGTCAGCAAAAAAAAATAGCCAAGCAACTTTAGTGTTTTTTCTTTTGGCCGGGAAATCATTCTTCATTTTACCATTTAGTGGTGGAAAAAAGCTTCATGCAATCCTACTTTTTCATTTTTCATTCTTCTTTTCATATACAAAAACTGCGGCCAAAACACCACCCAATTAACCATTTTATCCAGTTTTTTTTCTTTCAGTTTGTTTTTAGAAATTAGAAATTGGAAATTGGAAATTTTCTCTCCATATCCCGTTGCCACATATTTTTTAGCCCAACTATTGGCTAAAACAAATTTTTCATAAGTTTTGTCCCTATTTATTAATGGTTTCATTAATATTAAATCAACTGCATTTTTTAATTTTTGTTTTTCTTTTCTAAGTCTCAATGATTTTTCATCCAACCACAAATTAAAACAAAAATCATCTTTTTTTTCTTTTTTTCCAAATTTACGGTGAGGAATTTTATTAGTAGTAATAAAAAATCTTAACTTTAATCTGGTTAGCCATAACTTGTCAGCTTTCGTAACAATAACGAAATCAATATCATCATTTTTTTTTGGATATTCAGCCGCCACCGAACCTGTTATTCCTAAAAATAAAATATCTTTGAAGTTTTTTTTAATTAATTTAGTTAATTTCATCGCCTTTTCTATTTTTTTCTCTAGGTATATATTTTTTTTATTAGAAATTGGAAATTTGACATTAGAAATTTCTTTTCTTAAATAAACTTTGCTTCCAATCAATCTTTCAAATAACTGTTTTTCAGTTAATTGTCCACCATGTTTCCGGCTATATTCAATTGTCCTCTCTACTGATTCAAAAATATCCATTCCTTATTTTATCTCAAATAGTATCAACTCACTGATATAATCAACGTATCAAACTACTTAACAAAAACACTAAGGCCTATCGTCTCTGGGAAATATTGCCAGGTATTTTTGCTTGGACAGTTATTCTTTTTCCTATTTGGTGTGCATTTATTTTTCCTAAAGTTGTGGCTTATTTTGTTATTGCCTTCTTGGTTTATTGGTTTTATCAATCATTTAAAACAGCAACTTTATCTATTATTGGTTATTTCAAAATTAAAAAAGGCAAAAATACTAATTGGGAACAGCTTTTCCAAGATAACTTTAGAGCTGATTGGCTAAAAAGAAATGATGTTCATCATGTCGTTATTATTTCTTCCTATAAAGAACCAAATGAAATTATTGAAATGGCGGTCGGTAGTCTAGCAGCTCAAATTGATATTAATCTTAAAAACATTCACGTAATTTTAGGTCAAGAAGAACGGGCCGGTCAGCAAAATAACCAAAATACTATCGATTATTTTTCTAAAAAATATAAAAATGTTTTTGGTGATTTAATCTTTACTGAACATCCATCCAATATTCCTGGAGAGGTTGCCGGCAAACACACCAATGAGACTTGGGCTGCCAAATATTTTAAAAAGAATTTTATTGATACTGGTAAATATAAAATTGAAAATCTTACTTTAACTAGTTGCGATGTTGATACTATTTTTAATCCTAAATATTTTTCTGCTCTTACTTATTATTTTGCTTCTAACCCTAATCGTTATTACCGTTTTTGGCAAGCTCCTATTTTTTGGCATCATAACATTAATCAAGTCCCTGCCTTTATTAGAATTGTCGGTATTATGGGTAATATAACTAGTATTTCTGACATTCAGGAGCCAGATGGTTTAATTTTTAACTATTCTTGTTATTCTTCGTCATACAAGCTAATTGATTCTGCTGATTATTGGGATCCAGATATGATTCCTGAAGATTGGCACATCTTTTTAGAGACCTTCTTTGTCAGTGGTGGCAAAACCTCTGTTGATCCAATTTTTTTACCTACCATTGTCGATGCCCCAGATGGAAAAAATTATATTTCCGCTTTAAAAAATCGTTATACACAGTGTATCCGACATGCCTGGGGTGCTACCGATATTCCTTACGCCATTGAACAAGCCAGGATCCATAAAGAAATTCCTTTTATCATTCGCGCTCTTCGTATTTATAAATTAATCAAAACTCATTTAATTTGGTCTAGTAGTTGGTTTATTCTTGCTTTTGGTGCTTCAATTCCCATCGTCTTTAATCCTAATTTTTTTCAAACCGCCATCGGTTACAATTTACCCAGAATTGCCAATGTTTTATTAACTCTTTGCCTTATCCCTCTTAGTATTCTAATTGTGTTAGATTGGAAATTGCGTCCAATCAAAGAAAGAAGAGGAGTTAAAAATGTTGTTAAAAATTTAATTCAATGGCCATTAATGCCATTAGCTACTTTAACCATGTCGGTTCTTCCTGGTCTTCATTCTCATACTCGGCTTATGTTTGGCAAGAGATTGGAATACAAAACTACCAGCAAAAAACCTACAAATTAGGGTATTATTTATATAATGTTTAAAACTTTAATTAAATATAAATATTTAGTAATTTTAGTTTTATTATTTCTTTTTTTAAGAATTCCCTCTCTTTTTGAACCGTATTGGTATGGCGACGAGGGGATTTATTTAGTTTTAGGTCAAGCCATTAGAAAAGGAGTTACTCTTTATAATCGAATCCATGACAACAAACCTCCTACTCTTTACTATTTAGCGGCCATATCTCACACTGTTTTTGGTTTTCGACTTCTACTTTTATTTTTTATGGCGCCAACTATTTATTTTTTTCACCGCCTTAATCAACTTTTTTTATCTCCTAGAGCTTCCAAATTAGCCACTTTTATTTTTTTGATTTTAACCTCTATTCCTTATTTTGAAGGCAATATCGCCAATGCTGAAGTCTTTATGCTTTTACCCACTATCTTGGCTATTTATTTATTTTGTAAAAAAATTTTTTCTTCTAAAAATTCTTCTTTAACAAACGGCTTGCCCGCCAGAACTTTAGTGTCGGCGGGTCTTCTTTTAGGTTTTGCTTTTACTATTAAAATCCCAGTGGCTATTGAATTTGTCTTACTTTGTTTATGGCTATTTGTTAATAATTTAGATTCTTTTAAAAAAGCTTTTTCCAGATTACTTTACTTATTTATTTTTGGATTATCATTCCTATTTCCCATTATTCTTTGGTCAATTTATTTTTATTTTAAAGGCGCTATCAAACCATTTTTAGTTGCTAGTCTTTTTCAAAATTTTGGTTATCTTTCCTCTTGGTCTACTGGGACTCAGACATCTTCACTTTTCAGTGGTGGCGTCATTACTCGATTTTTAATTTTATTAGGTGTTTGGCTTATTATTTTTATTCTAAATCGTCGAGGCTCAATTTCGAAAAAGTTTTCTTTCATTTTATTTTGGTTCTCGGCCACCATTTTTGGTTCTTTATTATCTGGTCGTCCTTACCCTCATTATTTAATTCAAGTTTTGCCCCCTTTAACACTATTAATTGTTGAAATTTTTAATTTTAAAAATAAAAAAAATCAACTTTTTTGTTTATCTTCAATTTTCATTTTTGTCTTAATTATCTATAAATTCAATTTTTATTTTTACCCAATTGGTAGTTATTACTCTAATTTTTATTCTTTTAGTAGCAAGTCTTCTTCAGATTATCGAAATTATTTTGGTTCTGAAGTCAATAATATTTATAAAATTTCTGATTTTATTAAATCTAATACCGATCCTGATGACAAAATTTTTGTCTGGGGCGATCAACCTTACATATATGCCTTATCCGAGCGGCTCTCTGCCACTAAATATATTGTTTCTTATCATATTGTCGACTTTCATGGTTATCAGATAACTATGGATAAATTAAAGGCTAATTTGCCTAAATTTATTATCTATTATCAAATGCCAAGTCGACCTTTTTCAGATCTCGATAGTTTTATAAGTAAATATTACTTTATTGCTAATACTATAAATGAGACTGTTATTTTTAAACTTAGATAACTATGTCATTTTTTCATTCAATTTTTTTACAATTTTCCGTTCTTGGTAATTTTTGGCAAGAAAAAATTAATCGAAATTTTTTAAGGTGGAATTTAATTTTAATTATCATTCAAATTTCTCTCATTTTTTTTAAATTTAATGATTTACCTAGTCAAGTTCCTTTATATTATTCCCGTCCTTGGGGAGAAGGGCAATTAGCTTCTGCTACTTCTCTTTTTCTTTTGCCCACTTTTTCTATTATTGTCCTTATAATAAATAATTTAATCGCTAATTTATTATTAAAATCTATTCCTTTATTTTCCCGTCTTCTTGTTATTTTTTCTCTAGCTTTTTCTTTATTTACTTCAATTTCTTTAGTCAAAATTATTTTTCTAATTTCTTAATATGTCTATTTCTTTTTTCCTGGCTATTATTATTTCCGCCGGTCTTTCCTTTCTCTTAACTCCAATGGTTAGAAATTTTTTTACTAAAAAAAAATGGATTGAAAATCCAATAGAAAAACAAAAAAAAACCGGTAATGCTACTGCTCTTTCGGCTGTTACTCGAGGTGGGGGACTCCCTATTTTTATTGCTGTCTTAATTACTGCCCTTATTTTTTTACCACTCGACAAACATCTAGCTGGAATTCTTTTGGCCAGTTTAATTACCCTAATCGTCGGTTTATTTGATGATGTTAAAGATATTAGTCCTAAAATCAGATTTTTCTTTAACATTATTGTTGCTTTGGTTATTGTTGCTTCAGGTATTGGTATTGCCTTTATTTCCAATCCTCTCACTGGCGGGGTAATTGATCTTTCTTTTTTAAAAATTAATTTTAATTTTTTTGGAGGTCACAGCATTTGGGTTATCTCCGATGTTTTGGCTGTTATCTGGATTGTTTGGTGTATGAACATTGTCGGTTGGGCCACTGGTGTTGATGGTCAACTTCCTGGTTTTGTCTCTATCTCAGCTTTTTTTATCGGTCTTTTAGCCATTCGTTATTCCACTGACATTGCTCAATGGCCAGTTATTATTTTAGCAGGTGCTGTTTGTGGTTCTTATCTTGGTTTTTTGCCCTTTAATTTTTTTCCTCAATCAATCATGCCCGGTTACAGTGGTAAAAGTTTAGCTGGTTTTTTATTGGCCGTTTTAGCTATTCTCTCCGGAGCCAAGTTAGCCACTCTTATTTTTCTTCTTTTTATTCCCATGCTTGACGCCATTTATACCATCGTTAGAAGAATTATTAATAAAAAACCTATTTATTTGGGCGATGGTAAACATTTTCATCATCAACTTCTTAAAATAGGCTGGTCTCGTCGAGCCATTGCTATTTTTTATTGGTCAATTAGCCTAATTTTAGGGATTATCTCTCTTTTTTTAAACAGTCAACAAAAACTTTATTTTCTCTTAGGCTGTTCTTTTTTGCTTTTCGGAATTCTCATCAATTTTTCTCGGCATAACTAGCTGAAATCCAACCCTCACCTCGGTTTCCTAAACTAATTTTATACCAATCATTTTTTTCATCTAATAAAGGGTAACTTTCTCCTGGATTGACCCTAGTCACTTCTTTACTTGAACTAGAATTTAATTCTCTCACTTTTAACCATCCAGTTTCAGTTTCTTTAATTTTTACTTTTTGACCTTGATCCACGCTTAACTCGCTATTATTAGCCTCATTTTTTGGCTCCACTACTTGTTCTACTTTATTTTTCTCTTCCGCTAATTTAGCGTTAACTATCAACTGATAACCACTAATCGCTTTCATAAAAACATTTATATCTTTATGCCCCACATAAGAAATAGTCAATTGTCTATCACCATCATTTAACTCACTTACTTTTAATGGTGATAACCCTTTAACTTCTCCATCAATTTTTATTGTTGATTTATTTGGAGTTGCATTTACTAATAATGATGCTTTTTTATCTCCAGTTTTTTCCAAATATAAAATATAGCCACTGCTTCCGCCTTCATTATCGCCAAATTGCCAATTAATAACTGTATTTATATTGTTTTGTAATTCAACTGTCTTTTTCCATTCTCTTGTTCCAACTACCAATTTCACTTCATTATCACCTGGTTTTAAATTTAAATTTTTATATGGAGTTGACCCCGTTTCTTTGTTATTAATATAAACTTTGGCCGCTGGATAGCTTATTATTTCTAATCCTGATTTTTTTTGACTCAAACTACAACTGCTCAAAAAAACCGAGGCCAAAAGCAATATTAAAATTTTTTTATACATTCCTCTTAGTTTATCAAAAACTATCAATTAGTTTTTTTAATTTACCTATCAAACCAGTTCCTTGATTGTTTTTCGAACTCTTTTTATCTTTAATTATTTTTAAAACTTCTTCTGGGCTTTCAGCAAAGGCATAAACTTTTCTTTCAATTTTATCGAAATTTAAATTTTCCACCAAAGCTTCAATCGTTTTTTTCCAACAATCTCCAAAGAATATTAAAGGTTCGTGTTTTCCATATTCAAATTTTGCTTTTTCCCAAACCAAGGAAAACTCCGCCATTGTTCCTGTTCCTCCATTAAAAACTATATGGGCATCAGCTAAATCAACTATTTTTTCCGTTCTCTCTTGAATATTTTTAGTTCGATAAATTTTTTCTGTTCTTTTTAAATTATTAGAATCATTTCCTTCAAAATTTTCCCCCATGTCTACTTTTTCATCAATTATTACCACTTCAATTTTTCCCTTACCTGCTTCTGCTCCTAAAGTTGAAGCCATCATTACTCCAGGGCCTCCACCGTTAACAATAATATATCCATTTTGCGCTAACAATTTCGCCGTATTAAAAGCATCAATATAATGTTGGTCGCTTTCTTTGGCATCAGCATCTCCAAAAAAAGCTACTCTTTTTATTTTTTTATTAGTTATTGCTAGCATATTTTAATTTTTCAAAATTATCACTTACCATACCATTAAAAATTGCTCCGCCGCAATAAGCAATTTCAGCTCCGGCATCTTTAATTTTTTTAACAATTTCCAAATCTACTCCACCATCAACTCCAATTTTAAAATCTAATTCTTTTTCTTCTCTTAGTTTAACTAAATCTTTTATTTTTTTATAAATTTTTTCTTCAAATTTTGCACTTTCAAAGCCTGATTTTCTTCCCATTACTAAGACTAAATCTGTTTCTTTTGGTATATCTTTTATTTCTGTTTCCACATCAAAAGATAATCCTGATTCTAGTCCTTTTGCCTTTATTTCTTCAATAAATTTATTTTTATCACTCATCATTTCCACTTGTCCAATGATTCTACAAGCTCCAACAAAATTACATTTTTCTATCCATTTTATTGGTTCTTTCACCATCAAATGAATATCCAATAAATTATTTTGCAGTTCATTTCCAAATTTATTCAACAACTCTAATTCAAAACTTTTTCCATTAGAAAAAAACCCATCGATCACATCAATCTGAATCCATTGTGATTTATCTTTAATCAACTTAATTTTTATTTCAGCCAAAGAAATTTCCTTTTCTAAAATTGCTGGTATTATTTGCATTTTATTTACTCGAGATAGCAATTGCAAGTTCAATTAATCGGCAACTGTATCCGTACTCATTATCATACCAGGCTCCGATCGAAACCATATCATCAGAAATTACTTTGGTCATTTCCGTATCAATTACACATGATGCATTGTTTTGTAAAATATCTGTCGAAACCAATGGTTCATAAGAGACTTTTAATTTTCCCACCAATTCTGGATCCAAACTGGCTTCTTCAAAAATAGAGTTAATTTCTTCAACTGTAGTTTTTCGGACCAATTTAAAAGTTAAATCAGAATAACTACCACAAATTACTGGAACTCTAATGGCTGTTCCTCCAAATCTTCCCTTAGCTTCGGGGTAACATGCAATTACTGATTCTGCGGCGCCAGTTGTGGTTGGAACGATATTAATAGCTGCAGCTCTAGCTCGGCGTGGATCTTTTCCGTTTCCGTCCACGATATTTTGATTAGTGGTATAAGCATGAATCGTTGTCAAAACTCCTTCCTGAAAACCGATTTTTTCATCAATCAATTTGACGATTGGTGCCACACAATTTGTGGTACATGAACCGTTTGAGATTAGTTTTTCTCCTTTATATTTATTTCCATTTACTCCTAAAATATAAACGGGGATAGATTTGTCTTTCGGTGGGGCACTAATAACTACTTTTTTTGCTCCAGCTTTTATATGTCCTAAAGCCTTTTTATCAGTAAAAGCTCCCGTACATTCCAACACCACATCCACCCCATACTTTTTCCAAGGAATTCTAGTTGGATCCATTTGTCCGAATATTGGAATCGAATTTTCACCTACATCCAATCTGCCAATCTCCATCGCTTTTTGTGGTTCGGAAAAACCAACTTTCCAAGGTGATCTGCCATAAACTGAATCATATTTAAATTGATGAGCAAAACTTTCCACCTCAAGACGACCGTCAGTGTTAATTGCCGCTATTTCTACATCATATCTTTCTGTCAGTATGGCTCGTAAAACCACACTTCCAATTCTTCCAAAACCATTAATTCCAATTCTTATTTTTTTATCTTTATTCATACATTAATAATAACCCAAAAAAATTATTAATTCTTAATTATTAATTATTAATTAAATCCACGCTGGTAAATCTTTTTTAACCAGCATTTCCAACATAACTCCGCCACCAGAACAAATAAAATCAATTTTGTCTTTCAATCCTAAATTTACAATTGACGCTCCAGTATCACCCCCAGCAATTATTTTATAAGCATTTGAATTAGCAATTGATTTAGCTATTTCTTCAGTTCCTTTTCGAGCATTTTCTTTTTCATAAAACCCCATCGCTCCCGCCCAAACAATTGTTTTAGCTTCGCTAATTATTTTTTTAAATTTTTCAATATCTTTATCGCTCAAATCTAATCCATCTTCTCTCAACCCCGCCACAACAATATTTCTACGATCTACAATCAACGATCTATCAACTAGCTTTGGCAGTTTACCTCCCACGAGTACATAATCCGCCATTTCTGCCAATTCATCGACATTTTTTAATTTATCTTCTTTAGCTCCACCTAAAATTATCACCAACTTTTCTTTTCTTTCTAAAATCTGACTAATTTTTTCTATCTCTTTTACAAAGCTCAAACCGTAAAAACTTTCCATTTCTCGATGTAAAATTATCGAGGCTGCGGCTCTGTGAGCCACCGCAAAAGCATCGTCGACATAAATTACTGAAGCAAACTTTTTCAAAATTAAAAACAGGGTAGTGTCACTATTTTCTTCTTCTTTGTAAAATCTTAAATTTTCTCCAAAAATTATTTCATTTTCTTCAACAGCTTTCTTTATTTTTTCTTCATCTTTAATATCATCAACAAAAACATTTCTAACACAATCTCCACCACAATCTTTTTCTAAAATACCGATTAATTCCATATAAATCGGTTTCAAAGTTAAACTTTTATCATTTTCCTTGGGTCTTCCCAAATGACCAACAATCACTATTTTATTTTTTCTTTCTAGTAATAATTTTATTGTCGGAATTGATTTCATTAATCGGCTATTATCTAAAATTTGCCCATTTTCCATCGGCAAATCTAAATCCATTCGTAAGACAACTACATTATTTTCACTAATGCTTTCAACCGATTTTAGTTTTTTCATATTTTTTGATTTTATTAATCCTTCTAATAAATCTTTCTTCACTAGCAAAAACTGTTTCCAAAAAAGAGTTTACTATTTCTAAATTTATTTCTTCATCTACTAACCCCGCCGATAAACACAGAATATTAGCATCATCATCAGTTCTCGCCAATCTAGCCTGTTTTTCCGTTGTACAAAGTGCCGCTCTGGCTCCATCAACTTTATTTGCTGAAATACAAACTCCCACTCCAGATTCACAAATTAAAATTCCTTTAGTATTTTCTCGTACCACTTTTTCTGCCAATTTTATGGAAATATCACTATAATCATCCTCCTGATTATATTTAATTGCCCCTAAATCTTTAATTTGATATTCTTTTTCCCTTAAAAATTTAACAATCTTATTTTTTAAATAAAAACCCCGATGGTCAGATCCCACATAAATAACACTCATGAATTATATTAACATTAATAGGCTAAAATATCCTTAATCATGAACATCATTTTGCTTCAAAATCAATCATTCGAATATGAAATCAATCGCAAGTCAATTAGTTCTATTCGTCTCAAAATGATTTCTCCAACCAGTTTTCAAATTTCCTGCCCTCACCTTACCCCAGAATTTATTATCAAAAAATTTATTAAAAATAATTCGCAATGGATTATTAATCACTCTTCAAAAATAATCTCTAAAAAAGTTATTTTAGATCTAAAAAACCTTGAAATTCTTGAAAAAAACTATGAAATTTGTTGGACAAAAACTCAAAGGGATTCGGTCATTATCAATGAAGACGAACACAAAATATATTCAAATTTAACTATTTTTAGTGAAACACATGCTAAAAAAGTTTTAGAAACTAAATTAAGACCTTTTGCTCTCAAATTAATTAAAAGAGAATTAGAAAATCTATCAAAAGATTTTAATTTTAAATATCAACATGTCACAGTTCGAAACCAAAGTTCTCGTTATGGTTCTTGCTCTGGTCGTGGTAATTTAAACTTTAATTGGCAGATAATTTTCTTTCCTTATTCTCAATTCCGTCATATTTTATTACACGAATTAACCCATCTTGACATTAAAAATCATTCTTCTAAATTTTGGAACCAATTGACTATCTACGATCCTGATTGTAAAGAAAATAATCTTTGGCTCAAAAAAGAGGGGGCAAAATACCTTATTTTCAGCTTTTAAAGTTGAAATTTCCCAAAGTAACTATCAATCCTTAGTCGAAGAAGATCACCTTCGTTATCAGAATATAATTTTTGGCATGCGTCAATACAAGCGGTACATTTTTTGTATTGATAATAGAAACTCTTTAAACCGGGAAATTAAAAAAAGCATTGATTGCAAACCGCTTAAATTAGATTTAAAAGACAAGTCTTATTGTTTTTATCTAATTCTTAATATTGAAGACTTGGATGGTTTTCTTACGGCATTTTTCCGTTGGTTGACCATTGTCACCGACCCTGTAGAATAGTCATCATTTTGCCAAAAAGTCTGGCTCTTTTTTTATTTTTTAAAATCAGAGCCAGGCTATACTTCAATTTCAATTCCCACTGGACAATGATCCGATCCCTCAATTTCAGGCATAATAAATGCCGATTTTACCAAGTCTTTTAACGATTCATCTACAAAAAAATAATCAATTCTCCACCCAACATTTCTTTTTCGTGCTCCGCTTCTCTGACTCCACCAAGAATAATTTTCCGAATTTTTATTAAACGTTCTAAACGTATCCACATATCCATTTTTAATCACTTTATCAATCCATTTTCTTTCAATTTCTAAAAATCCTGAAGTCATCATATTATCCTTAGGTCTGGCTAGATCTATTTCTTTATGGGCCGTATTTACATCTCCGCAAAAAATTATTTTTTCACCTCGATCTCTTAATTCATTTATATATTTCAAAAAATATTCATAAAATTTCATTTTATAATCCAATCGACCAGTGTCTCTTTTTCCGTTTGGAAAATAAACATTTAGTAAAGTAAATTCATCATATTTTGTAATAATCACTCGGCCCTCATCGTCCCAATCATTGTCTCGATCGCCAATAATTACATTTTTAGGCTCAATTTTAGTAAAAGTAGCCACCCCCGAGTAACCAGCCTTAGCCGCTGGGTTCCAATAATTTCGATATCCAATTGGATAATCAAAATCAATATCAATTTGCTCTGATCTAGCCTTAACTTCCTGAAAACAATATATATCTGCATCAATATCTTTCATTTTCTGCCACAAACCCTTTTTTATTGCTGCTCTCATCCCTGCCAAATTCCAAGAAATAATTTTCATAATTCTTCCTCCGAAATTACTTTAATTCCATTTTCCTTTAATAATTTAGCCATTACTCCATCACCACTAATTATTGTTCCATCGAAATTTCCATTATAAATTTTTCCGCACCCGCAAGATGGACTATTTTTTTTTAAAATAGCTTCCTTTATGTCAAAAAGTTTAACAATTTTAAGAACTTCTTGAGCTCCATTTTCAAATGATATAGTCATCTCTTTTCCGGTTTTTGTAAAAACTTTTCCTCCTTTTTGCTCGCAGGCTTCTCTTGGAGTTGGTAATCCCCCCAATTGTTCCGGGCAAACAGGAATCAATATTTCTTTTTTAGCTAATTCAATTACCTTTTGATTTAATTTCGTCTCACCACTATATCGACAATTTATTCCCAGTAAGCAAGCACTACAAATTTTCATCTTCATAAACTATTTTATCAATAGTATACTAAATATATGGAAACCAATAAAAACCTAACCCCAATTATAATTATCGCTGGTGCTATTATTTTTTCAGCCCTTCTAATTTCTCGCACTGGTATCTATATTAAAAATACTGGTGGTGTCGAATCTAACGGCAAAATATCCAATACCATTTCTGTTTCTGGTGATGGTAAAGTTTCTGCTAAACCAGATATGGTCCAGCTAAATATTGGTTTTCAAGAAACCGCTTCTACTAGTAAAGAAGCTTTGGCTAAGGTTAATTCTAAAATTGACTCAGCTTTAAAAATTTTAAAAGACAATGGTATTCCTGATTCTGATATCACCACTTCTAATTTAAATATATATACAGAATATGATTATTCCAATTCCAGCCGTCGTGTCATCGGTCAGCGAGCCTCAGAAACCCTCGAAGTTAAAATTAAAAAAATAGATAATAAAGCCACCAAAGCCGTCAAGATTATTGACGAACTTTCTGTTATTAATAATCTTCAGATGAATGGTATTTATTTTGATATTGAAGATAAAACTGAATTATTTTCCAAAGCTCGAGAGATGGCTTTTAATAAAGCTGAACAAAAAGCCCAAGAATTGGCCAAACTTTCAAAAGTTAAATTAGCCAAACCAGTTTCTATTTCTGATAGTACTTATGATGTCTCTCCAGTTTATCGTTATTCCAATGTCGCTAATTTTAAGACAGCCGCTGTTTCTCTCGACAGTGCCGGTGGTGGAAGTCAAATTTCTAGCGGTGAGATGGACATTACTGCCAATCTCTCTATCCTTTGGGGAATTGAGTAAAGCCCGCTTTCTGTTATAATAAACCCACATTTAAACCCTCTATCAGAGGGAATAAAATAATTACCAGAGGGAGCCGGGCGGTTAGGCAACAGTCTGTAAAACTGTATAAGGTAGGTTCAACTCCTATCCTCTGGACACAAACCTATAATAATTGATTTTAATCTCTAAATTTGGTACAATTTCCCACTTTTTAATTTAAAGATAATTTTTTGCTTTTATCTTATAAACTAAAATTGTTCTTTTAAAATTAGTCTCTTTTAGAGAATAAAATAAAAATGAAAGCGAGCAGATGATTATGTTGGTTATGTTTAATATGTACGGCTGTACACGTTTACTTAAAAAAGGCAAAGTAACTCGGTTCGATTTAGAAAAAAATGGGGTTTTGTAATTCAAGAGGATGACGATGTCGAACTTAAACAATTATTTTTCCAACTTGATAATGGTGAATTTCCTGAAATGACCTATTTTAATGAGGATTTTGCTATTACATGTAAACCGCCTATGACTGGTAAAAGTATTAAAGAACCAAAAGTTGGTGATGAAATACTTTTTGAATCAAAAGGCCCTATTATAGAATATTGGATTTATAATTCAGATTTTGAACCGGTTTTAAAAATGATCAACAGCCAACCTGTCTATCGTGTTGTCCACAAATATTACGATAAATCTCAACGGGTATGTTGGCAAGGAATTTGGCCAGTCTTTTGTCCACAAATAATTTATAATCACAGTACTGACGAGTTGTCGCGAAAAGATGGAAATTGGTCATTGGAAAAATATTGGCAAACAAAATTATATGGTGATTCAGAAGATAAATGGGAAAGATGCAAATATCCACTTAATCATAAGTAATTTTTAAAAAAAAAGAGACTTTTAAAAAACCTGTTATAGAGTTGATGATCATTCATCAAATTTATTTAACAGGTTTTTTTTGGTCAAAATTTATTGTTGGGCTACTTTTACTCTGATAAATTTTATTAAATATTTTAAATTAAAACGTATCTTTACGCGTATTTAAATAATCGTTGTATTCTTTATCATCGTCTAGTTGTTTTCTTAAACTATCTCTAATTATTTGCGTTCGACTTTTACCTTTTGAATATTGAGCCCAGTCCAGATAACGTCTTTCTAAATTATTAAGTATTAAATGAAATCGATTTTTTTCACTACAATCTTCATATTTTTCCAAAAAAGTTTTAATTATTTCTTTTAAATTATCCAATGAATATTCTGAAACTTGAAGAATGTCCGAATCAATCCCATGTATAAACATTTGGCTAAACTGGCGGTGTTTTTTTCCTTGCCATAAGACCAATGTTGGTTTTTTGCTTTGTAAAGCGACTGTGATTTGATGACCTGTACTAAAGTTTGAAACAGTATCTTCAATAATTACCAAATCTGCCTCTTTAATTGATTCAATGCATTCTCTATAAATCCTTTTTATATCACGCATAATTGTATTTCCATCATGAAGTGTTTCTGCTGTGTGTGGTAACCAATCGCGTGTCAGTATTTGGCCTTCTTCTACTAAATAATTTCTAATTTTAAAATAACTTTCTTCATACTTAAAAAAATCAGATGTCGAGCAAGTGAAATAAATTTTCATAGTTGATTTTAATCAATGTGCCAATTATGTGCAACATGTGCATGTACAAATAAACTATCAAATTATATAAACAATTATGTTTCAAATTGAAAAATTAGTAATTGCCAGCAGAAATGTTGCCAAAGTTAAACATTACCAAGAAATCTTTCAAGGTCTAGTAGGGTCAGTTGTCGGTCTCGATGAATTTGATATAAAAAATAAACCTCAAGAAAGTGGAGATACCGCCGAAGATAACGCTGAAATTAAAGCTAAATTTTACTATCAAATGACCAAGCTTCCAGTCTTTTCGGAAGACGAGAGTCTTTTTGTTGATTTTTTACCTGAAAATCAACAACCAGGTACCTTTGTTCGTCGTATCAATGGCAAAAACGAGGCTTCCGATAATGAACTTTTGGCTTATTGGGAAAATATTATCAAAAATGTTCCCAAATTAAAAAGAACTGGACATTGGCACTTTGCATATTGTTTAATAAATGATGGTCAAACGAAAATAATCTCTCAAGATCGCCCTATAAAATTTTTTTATCCATCTTCAAAAATTAGAATTCCTGGTTGGCCACTAAGCAGCCTAAGTGGTTCTCTCGATAAACCTCACAGTGAATATACTGAAAAAGAGGAAGAAATATCTAAAGCCAGAGATAAAAAACTAATAGAACCAATTTTAAAACAACTCATAAAATTAAAATAGATTTAATTTTATATATCCATATATTGTCATTTTTTCAATTTTTTTAGTGTCTAATTGTTTTGTACTAAGCTTGTCGGTTATTTCTTTATATCCCCAGTATGACATATCAACAAATAGATATCTTTGTTTAAATCAATTATTTAATAGTTAATGAAACAAATGGAATTTTTATCTAAAGAAATTACAAAATACATTCAAGAAGAATCTCTATCTTTTAACCCGATCACTATTAAGAATATTAATCAAATTAAAACAATTAGCGAAATTATGAATAAGAATTCTTCTGTCCCAAAGTTTAGTATTTATTTAGACAAAGAAGGAAATATTTGCAATGATGAACGAACATTTGATGGTCATCGAAGTAATATTTTTATTCGTAAAATTAATTCTCCTTATAGAATAGATTTTAATTGGAAAGAAGGTTTTTTTTCAGATGAAAATACTTTTTGTCCTCAAATCTATTTAGATTCAGAAATTGATGATGAAATGGACGTTAGAGTCAATTTTCTTAAAACAAAATTTATATCTGCCGTTTCAGAAATAATTGAAACTCCGAAAATTGTTCTTTCAGAACCTTTTAAAAGAATGAATTTAAATGAATTTTTTCAAGATACTAATGATGTTCTTATTTGTTTTCAATCTGAAATTAATCCAATAATTTCTAGATTATCTGCCACTAGATAAACAATTAAACAAATCTAGTGTTATAAACAGTTATGTATTGTCCCTTTTGTCAAAGTGATCAGGTAATAGTCAGTAATTCTCGTCCTACCAATAAAAATACTCAGATTTGGCGTCGTCGTAAATGCCTAAAATGCGGTAATATTTTCACTGCCCGTGAAAAAATCGATATTTCTTATATTATTGTTGAAAAACGTGATCATCGTCATGTTAAGTTTTCTTATTTAAAACTTTATTCTGGCATTTATAACGCTCTTGCTAACAGAAAAAGAGCTGATCAAGGTCAATCTGCCGCTATTGCTGAAGAAATTACTCAAAAAGTTGAAGAAATTTTAATTACTCAAAAAATTAAAAAAATAAAAACCGAAGACATTGCTAAATTAGTAGTCAAAACATTATCCAAAAAATATCCAGACGGCGCTATATTATATTTTGCTTATTTTAAAAAATACTCCACCGTTAATGAATATCTTCATAAGCTAAAATTGATTCTTAAAAAATCTGCCTAATTTTTGATAAAATACACCAGTGTATCTTTCCAAACTTCTTCTTCAAAACTTTCGTTCATACCCAGAAAAACTTATTGAATTTGATCCCAAATTAAATCTTATTCTTGGTCCAAATGGTTCTGGCAAAACTAATATTTTAGAATCTATTTTCCTTTTAGCTGCCGGTAAAAGTTTTCGATCTTCATCTCAATCAAAATTAATTAATTGGAATGATTTTTTTACCTCAGTTAGGGTAAAATTAATTAACGACCAAAACGAAACTAGTGAAATTGAAATTAAACTCATTAAAGATCAAACTGGACGATCAGCTACCGTTTCTCGAAAATTTTTGATTGATAAAGTTGAAAAACCCAGAAAAAAATATATTGGTATTTTTAAAACTGTTATTTTTCACCCGGAAGACATTCGTTTAATCAATGGTTCTCCCACCCGCCGTCGTGATTTTTTAGATGAAATTTTTCTTCAAACCGAGTGGCGTTATGCTCAAGCTTTATCTCAATATAATAAAGCTCTAAAACACCGAAATGAACTCCTAGACCAAATTCGTGATGGCCGATCCAACCAATCAGAACTTTTTTATTGGGATCAAACTCTTATAAAAAATTCAGCCATTATTCACAATTTTCGGGCTAATTTTGTTCATTCCGCTAATTCTTTTTTTCAAAATCATACCGATCCTCAAATCAAATTAATTTTTCTAAATTATCATCCTTCAATTTTAACTGAAGAAAAATTAGCCAAAATTTATCAATTAGATCTTCATCGTGGTTGTACTCAAATTGGTCCTCATCGCGATGATTTTAGTTTTAACAACAATATTTTTTCTACTGACGATAAGAATCTGGCTTTTTGGGGCAGTCGGGGACAGCAACGACTTGCAGTTTTAGCCATCAGACTGGCTCAAATTAATTATCTGGAAAAAACCTACAAAGACAAACCAGTTTTATTATTAGATGATATTTTTTCTGAACTTGATCCAGAACATCAAAAAATAGTCGTATCTTTGTGCCAAGACTACCAAACCATTTTTACCGCCGCCGAGCCAGAAAGTGCCAACATTTTATCCACTGCTAAATTAATTCAACTCTAAATTTTTTCCAAAAAAAAGACCGCTGATAATTTTATAGTTCAGAGAACTACTAAATTATTCAGCGGCCGACCGATTTAATTACTTAAGGTTTTAAAATGTCCGCGAATAGTGGAATTAAGTTCTGACCTCTTCGTTTTTCCTTGTTTCAATTCATCTATTTTTCCTTCGGCTTCTTCTACCTCTTTTTTTAATTTTTCTATTTCTTTATTAAACACATCAATCTGGTGTCTTTTATGCTCGATGTATTTTTCAAAATCTTCGAATTTCCTTACTAATCCTTCTTCGATTTTTTTTTCAATAAAAGAGAGAGAAATTTCTCCTCCTTTCTCAACATATTCAACAAGATCGACTATAGAGCCCAATCCGTAATCGAGAACAGTCTCGCATTCAAATATCATTGAGATAAAGAGACTATTAGAATACAAGGTCAGAGTTTTAGATTCTGTGTAAACTAAGGGAACAACGAACTGAAAGCTTTCATCCAATTCCATTGTTAACCTTAATACTTTTTTCATGGTTTCTAATATCGCTGATTTCTTTTCTGAAGAATATACTTCAAAAAAATCATCGTCCTTGTCTATGCGGAATTCCCAAGACGAAAGAACTTTTTCAGTAATCTCCACCACAGGGAATTCTTTTAAGCGGGTGTAAGAAAACAATATTGCCATTACAAAAACCCTTCTTTCTTTTTTTTAACGTGCTTTTTTAAAAAAACCTCCTAACCACCTTATAATATCATTTATTTATATCCTGTCAATTTTTTCCAAAAAAAAGCCGCGCTGGAGTAGAAATTGATAAAGATGATA
>CAZOQV010000008.1:0-36435 GCA_964582365.1 uncultured Gammaproteobacteria bacterium
GGAACGGCTTAAATTTACTCAAAAAAAATTTAGAACAAGTTATTAAAATGAGTCCAGAAGCTGAAGAAATTATTGTCGCTGACGATGCCTCTCCTGACAAAAGTGTTGATTATCTTAAAGAATTACAAAAAAAATATCCCCAATTAAAATTAATTATTAATAAAAAAAACCTAGGTTTCGGTAAAAATTCAAACAATGCTATTTCTAAGAGTAAAGGTGAGTTAGTCGTGATGCTAAATAGCGATATTTTCCCCCATAAAGATTATATTAAAAATTCTCTTCATCATTTTTCAGATCCAAATTTATTCGGTGTCGGTTTTTCTGAATTAGGTAATGAAAATTGGGCCAGAATTTTTTGGAAAAATGGCTATCTTCAACATGAACCAGGAAAAGATATCAAAAAAACTCATATAACCGCCTGGCTTTCTGGTGGTGGATCAATTGTCAGAAAAGATATTTTTCAAAAATTAGGCGGTTTTGATAAAGTTTATGAACCTTTTTATTGTGAAGACTTAGACCTTGGTTTCAGGGCTTGGAAATCAGGCTACACTCTTTTATGGGAACCAAAATGTGTAATCGAACATAAACATGAAGCTACCATGTCCAAATTTTCCAAAAATCTTTTAAATTACGTTAAAGAAAGAAACAGATTACTTTCCGTATTGCGAAATATTGATGATAAAAAGCTTCTTTTAATTAATAAACTTGTCACATTTGGACGAATTTTATCTGGCCCAAATTATATAAAAATAATTCTCGCCGCCAAAAAACAAATCAAAAAATCTGCTCCCCCAATCGTTTTTCCAAAACTTACCAGTCAACAAGTTTTTGACCTTTTTAAATGAAAAAAAGAATTGGCCTATTTTTTTTACCAATAGTTATCGGAGCTTTCTTTTCAATTGTTTTTTATTTTCCTTTTTTCTCTAAACATCTTATTCCAGCACCGTTAGACATAATTTCAGGAATGTATCTTCCTTGGCTTGATCAACAAAGATCTGTTTTTCCAAACGGTGGCCCAGTCGAAAACCCTCTTCCTTCTGATGTTGTCTCATTAACTATGCCATTAAGAAAAATTGCTATCGACAATTTTAAAAAAGGGGAATGGCCACTTTGGAACTCTCAAATTTTATCAGGAACACCGTTATTGGCTAATTTTCAATCAGCTGCGTTTAATCCTATAAATATTCTTTTTTTTATAAAAGCAAATTTTATCGATATCTGGTCTATTCAAGTAATTCTTCAATCATTTTTAGCTTTTATATTCTTTTATTTATTTATAAGAGAATATCAAAAAGATATTTTTTCCTGTATTGTCGGATCTTTTATTTGGTCATTCAATGGTTTTTTTACTCTTTGGTTTCAGTATAACACCGTTGTTTACGCCGCTATTTATTTACCTTTAGCTCTTTTTGCTGTCTCTAAAATCTCTAAAAACTTTTTATGGGGATTTTTATTAACCATCAGTCTAGTATTGTCCGTCTTTTCGGGTAACCCGCCAGTAACTTTAATAGTATTTGGTGCCGTTTCTCTTAATATTTTATTTCTTTATTGGAAAAAACCAAAAATAATTTTAATTTCCATACTCTTTATACTTCTATCCATTGTTTTTTCATCACCACAACTTTTTCCCGGATTAATTTCTTCTAAAAACTCAATCAGACAAAATGATAAAGTGGCCGAATCGGCAAATATCAAATACTTAAAACCAATTAAACTTTTAACCATCTTTACACCAGATTTTTTTGGAAATCCATCAACTAGAAACACTTGGAAAGATTTTCCTTTATACGACAATTCAACCATCTACAATGGTATTCTCCCTATAATTTTATTTATTTTAAGTTTCAAATTAAAATTAAAAAATAAACAACGTAAAATACAATTTTTTGCCTATTTAATTGCCATAATAAGTTTCATTGTCATGATTCCATCACCATTCTCAAATTTTATTGGTAGTCTAAATATTTTTGGTCTATCCTCTATGGTTTTTACTCGTTTTTCTTTTCTTTGGTCTTTGTCTCTCGCTATTATTGCTTCGTTAACTTTTAGTTTTTTAAAAAATAAAAATTTCGATTTCAAAAAAATATTTTTACCATTATTAATCACTTTTATTTCTGTTTTTATCCCTCTTTTAATCTCTTATTTTTTATACAGATATTTTTCTAAGATACCGACTATTGATTATGATTGGTTGGTTCAAACTAAAACCGCATTTCGAAACTGTTTATATCCATTATTATTTATTTTTTTAAATTGTTTTTTATTTTTTAGTTTATTTTTCTTTAAATCACCCATCTTAAAAAAGATATTTTTAACTTTTATTTTTTTATTAGTCATTTTCGATCTATATCGATTTTTTAATAAATATAATAGTTTTTCTCCCGCTCGTGATTTTTATCCAAGGTCAGAACTCACTGATTATTTAGAAACTAATTCTTTTCGTTTTGCCAGAGAAAGTTCTGAACTTATTCCTTCAAATATGTGGTTAATGTATTCTGACCTTAAAACACCATCTGGTTATGATACAACTTATAGCCAATATTACGGTCAATTTATTTCTTTAGTTAATGGTGGCAATCTTTCTTCTTCAACTAATCGATATCTAGAAATTGATAAGTTTAATTCACCTTTGGTAGATTTACTTTCGGTTGATTATATTATTGCTACCAGAAAAAGCCGAGAAGGCTTGTCTATTGGAGGATCATTACCCTCCACAATTATAAATTCAAAATATAAAATATCAAAAGATTTTGGCAGATATGTTGTTTTAAAAAATTCTTCCAGTCTTCCATTTATAAGACCGATTAAACAAATTTTAGTTTCAAAAAATTCAAATCAAACAGAAGAATATTTTAAACAATCAAACATAAAAGATATTGCCATTATTGATAACGATTTGCCCAATTCGAGCCAACTTAATAGTCAAGTAGAAATTAAAAATTTAATTATTAACTCCCAGAGCATATCGTTTGAAACATTTACACAAGACAACCAACTACCTTACTATTTAATAGTTAGCCAAAACTTTGATGATGGTTGGAAATTAAAAATCGACAATATTCCTGGTCAAATTATAAAGACTAATTATGCTTTTACTGGACTTTTTATATCACCAGGAAATCATAAAATAATTCTTGAATATAAACCAGATATATTTTTCTTTTCGCTTAAATTATTTTCCGCCAGCATAATATTCTCTCTGTTCTTTTTGATTTTTTATTTCGTACGAAAAAATCGCTATTAAATAACAACTTTATAGTCTGAAAACGTTATTTATTTTGATTATCTATCGTTTTATAAATTAAAAATTGTGGTTCATGATTAGGTTTTTCAATTGTGTTCAATAATTTTAATTTATCGCCGGCTTTCCCAGCCATAGGATTAATAACAGATACAACGTAAAGACTTTTAGGCTTTAATTCTTCATCATTCCAATCAACTGTTTTAAACCAAAATTTACCAATTTTTGTTCCAGATACATCTATTCTTTTTTGCATTTCTTCTGGAGAAAAAGCTCCAAAATATCCAAAATACAAATGAGGTACTCCAACATATTGACCATACATACCAAATTTTGGTTCGACTATTATATTCTGATAATTACTAACATTAGGTTTAATATATTCCCAGGCCTGTTTGTAACCATATTGAAAATTGTCACCAGAATCCAATGGAAAATGGATAAAATATGCTATTAAAAAAAAGAAGAAGTTAAATAGTAAAAAACCAGAAATTATTATTGATAGTAATTTATTTTTATCAATTAAAAATTTAAAACCACCAGCCATTATTAATGTGGTTGGTATCAAAAAAGATAAATTTCTTACAGACGCAACTCCACCATGTGTCAGTGCTGGAACTATTGGGCATAAAAACCACCATGTTAAAAGCCAGCGACTGTTTTCTTTAAATATTTTTTTTAAATTAAATAAACCAATTATTAGTAAAGGAAATGAAGCCAATAAAAACCATCCAGTTTCTAATGGGCTTTCTCCGTTAAAAATATCAGAACCACTGATAAAAAGATTATCAAGACTAAAATGTTGTAAATAATTATTTACCGGAGCCATTAAAAAAAATGTTGTTTTTTTAAGAACATTATTATCTTCATTATTAAGATAACTTTTCATTGATTCTTCACTAAACCATATTTGAGAATTAGCTCTATTGTTTACATCGTTTTTCTGTGTGGTGACAAAATTGTAGAAAATTGGGGCAGCAATTATTACTAGTAATAACCACATTAACCACCATTTTTTTAAATGAATTTCTTTTCTTGATAAAAACGGTAAAACAGTCATTAATATTGGCACCAAAATCCATTGAGTGTGGTACCCCCAAATTGATAAACCTAAAAAAATACCAGCCAGTGCTGGATAAATCTTCTTTTTACTTTTTTTAAAAGCAAACATAAATAAAATTCCCAAAGTCATTACCACATAAGCTACGTTTGATTCAAATCCAATTCTTGAAGCAAAAATAGCTTTTTGATTGATCGCCAATAAAGTTGCCGCAATTAAACCTAATGTTTGATTTCCTAAAAATTTACCAAAGATACCAATTAAAAATATTGCCAAAACTCCAAAAATAGCTGACAGTAGTCTTACTCCATATTCATTATTTCTAGTAATCCAATTTATAGGCATGTTTAAATAAGCATATAAAGGAGATTTGTAAGTTTGATGTGATTTAAAAGATAGAGGCCAATTTTCTCCATGTTCGTCCAAACCAATATTTCTTACAGAATAACTATCAAAAGCAATTGATATTTCATCGTTGCCCAAGTGTGGAGGAGTAGTATCCAACCTAACTATTCTTAATAAGGCTCCAACCAATAAAATTAATCCTAATATAAGGTAAAAATACTTTTTAATCATTTTAAAATTAAATCAATTAAAAATAATATAAACCAACAAATCCATACCTTTTTTATTTTATTTTTTTTGATCGCCAAATATATAAAATAAATTATGGCCGGTATAGTCAAAACCATAGCTTTTTTACTATCAACCAATATTCCTAATCCCGAAGACATTATTATCGTTAACGCCCATAAGATAAAAAACCATTTTTTATTTTTTTCTTGTACAAATTTAATTATTCCCAAAAATAATAGAAAAAATCCAGAATAACCTATTACCCTTATCAGAAAAACCGGAGATATCAGTTTAAAAATTAAATTAAGCCAACTAAAAACTAAAAGCCATGGCAGATAGAATATATTTCTAATTCTATAAGGTAAAAATAGATTTTCATGCCAATAACGATCAATCATTTTTATATTACCAGGGTTCGTAATAACCATTTTTTCCCAATCAAAACTATAGTCTAAAGATCTAATATCAAATACAAACAATTCATTCAAACTCAAGTTTAATAAAAACAATATCGGTAAGATTAAAAACCAACTTTTTGGAAATTTTAGCAAAATAAAAAAACCAAATGTCACAATAATTATTGTTACCAACGGCAATCTACAAAAACTTTCACTCAAAGGCATTACTAATACACTTAAAACTAAAACCAAAAACCAAATATTTTTATTCATCTTTATATTTACAAATGATAACACCATCATCAATAGATTCTTTAATTTAAACTAAAAAATGATATATTTAGACATAAACAACCAAATTTATTATAAAAATATCTTGTGAAAGAAATATCCTCATTAAGTATTATCATCGTTACCTGGAACACTGCTCAAATAACCTTAAAATGTGTCCAAACCATCAATAAATTTTTAAATAATCCTGAAATTATTGTTGTTGATAATGGTTCAGAAGACAATACCGTTGAACTTTTATCCAAGCAAAAGAATGTTAAAGTTATTGAGAATAAAGCCAATCTAGGTTTTGCCAAAGCCAATAATATCGGATTAAAACGAGCAACAGGGGAATATATTCTCTTTATGAATTCCGACATTGAATTAATTGATGATTCTATTAATGATTTATTTAAATATTTTCAAGATAAAGAAAATATCGGCATTATTGGCCCTAAATTTTTAAACCCAGACTTATCTCCTCAAGCTTCAGTTTTTCCAAAACAATCAGCCTTAAACGCTTTTAAGGAATTTTATTTGAATCAAAAAAATTCTTATTCTAAATATATTCCCAATACTAAAAACCCAACTAAAGTTTGGGCAATTTCTGGAGGTTGTCTTCTCACTCGTAAATCATTTTTTGAATCAATTGGTAGTTGGAATGAAAAATATTTCTTTTATTTTGAGGATATGGATTTGTGTCGAAAAATCAATAAAAGTGGTAAAGATGTAATCTATTTTCCTAAATGTCAAATCATTCACCGTCATGGCGCTAGTGGTGCCAAATTAGCCAATTCTAATAATCAGTGGCGTCGTTTAATTCCTGGTAGTAAACTTTATCACGGTAAATTTAAACACTATTTAATAAACGCAATTATTTGGTCCGGTCAAAAAATTCAGAAAATTTTTAAAATAAAATAGCCGTTCTTAAATAGTAGGGTGGTGAATTGTCAGGTCTAGATATCGTCTCCACTAAACCAATTTCAAAAAGTTTTTTAAACTTTTTGTCAACTGTACAACCTTCAGCCTCAACAAATAAAGTTGAACTAAATTCTTTTTCGCCTCTTTTTAAAGCTTCATTTAAAGGACATCTGTCAGATGAAAAAACTATATTTTCGAAACTTCTAACACCATTATCATTTTTTTTATAAGTTTGATTAAATAAAATTGGATCAATCTTGTTTAAAAAAGCTATCCATGGATACAAACTATCTGGACTATTTGTCAACACAATTTTTTTATAGTTACCTCCAATCTCATTTAGTTTTTTAACCAGTTCTACATTTCCGCCATCACGATAATACGAAGCAATACTCATTCTTTGATGAACTATATACATATGAAAAAAGTAAATAAAATTTAAAAAAAATACAGTTCCAATCAATATAGATAAATATTTCCATTTTGATGACAATTTGATTAATTCATAAAATCCAAAAGCCGCAATAGTTAATAAAAAAGGAATCATAAATATTGATCTTTGCATATTTGGGGTATCTTCAATTGTCACTGCCGCTGGCAGTGGAGCAATTACTAAAAGCGCTAATATAACCAATATTTCTTTATTTTTCGACACAAAAAATAAACCTAAAAATATCAAAATTAATTCAATATAAGTCAACAACCCAACATATGGAACTGTATATCGAATAGGTTTTGCCGAACTACCGGTTAAAAAAGAAGTACTAAAATATTCTCTGTATTCTTCTGCAAATCGTCTAATATAAGACGCCCAGCGATTATGAAAAGCCCTAGCCATAAAAACACGACCTGGACCCGCTTCACTTGGCATTTTAGTTATCTCGTAAAGAACATTAAAATCACTTTTTAAACTAACTTGCGAAGCTCTACCTCTCGCTTCTGGAGATAAAAATATCAATACAGTAGTTAATGTTAAAAATACCAATATTAATATTTGTTTAAATTTAATTTTTTTTTGAAAAACAAATCTATAAAAAAACACCAATATCAGTAGAAATATTGGCGCTAAAACCCTTATATTATGATAAAAGAAAAAGGACAACGCTAAAGTAAAAAAAGACAAAAACATATTTAATAAACTATTTTTTCTAAATAATTTTATAAAAAAATACAACCCCAAGATCGTTAAGAAAATAACCACAATACTCTCGCTTGTACTTCGGCTAGCAATAATATGCCATGGATTAAAAGCCAATAATATTGCCGCAATTAAGGCCATATATTTTTTTTGTTTATTAAATATTTCCAATACAAATAAAAACATAACAATGGTCGTTAAGGCTCCTATTAATGCAAAAGGGAATCTTACCGCAAAAATATTATTTCCAAAAACAACTAATGAAGGAATTATTAAATAAATTAAACCTGCGGGTCTAAAATCTCCAAAAGAATCATAATACAAAGGAAGTTTATTACCTTTATCATCCATTCCAGTTTTCAATATGGAATATGCATTCCATCCAACTTTTGCTTCATCAATATGAAAACCATAAGGTATCGAATCAAGTTTATAAATTCTTAAAAAAAAGGCAATTAAAAAAACAAACAACAAAAAAACAAAAAACTTATTTTTTTTGCTAAACATATTTTAAGGGATTATCTCACATATAATCAAAATTTATTATCTTTTGATGTAAAATTAGTCAGTGTTCTCTAAACATAAAAAAATAATCATACTCGCAATTTTACTTCGGTTTTTGGTTATGCCTTTTTTTTATCATCCCGATATTAAATCGCAACATTTTCATTTCCAATTTTTTTCTAAAGGTGTTTTAAATATTTACGATTATCTTACTCAAAATAAACCAAACTTAGGTTACAAAGACACTTTTAATTATTTACCTTTAACCTATTACACATTTGGTATTACTCAAAGCATTTCTAAACCATTTTTAGGCAATGGTTTTTATTCTTGGCTAAATGATTGGGGTGAAAACAGAAACAATCATGTCGATATTATTTACTATATGTTTTTACTTAAAATTCCATATCTTATTTTAGATATTGGTCTTGCTTTTTTACTTTTAAAAATTTTTAAAAATACTAAAATATTTTATTTTTGGTTATTTAATCCTATTTCAATTTATTTAATTTATGTTTTAGGTAATTTTGATATTTTACCTAGCTTCTTAACCGTTCTTTCTTTTTATTTTTTAACCAAAGACAAATTATTCTATTCGTACACTTCAATAGGTCTTGCTATCGCTTTAAAAATGTATCCTATCATCTTTGTTCCTTTTCTCTTTTTTTATAAACCGAAAGATATTTTGAAACATTTAAAATATTGCTGCTTTGCCATATTACCTCTAATTATTACTGTTCTCCCTTTTATAAATCAAAATAGTTTTATTAGTTCTTTTTTTGGTTCTGGTTTGACTCAAAAAATTTTAGAATATAAATTATTAAATATTCCAATTTTTCCAGTTTTTTATTTACTAATTTTAGTAAATTATATTTTTTCTAAATCAAAATATAAATTCGAATTTGCTACTATTCAGATATTTTTAATTTTTATTGGTTTGGTTAAATTTCACCCTCAATGGATAATTTGGTTTTTCCCTTTTGCCTTAGTCGTTTTTATTAATTCCAAGATAGCAAATAAATTGTTTTTTATATCTTTCTTTATTCTAATTTTTATTTATATTTTTCTTTTTAATGATAATTTTCTATTTTGGGGTCACTTAATTCCTATTAATCCACTCTTTGCTGATTTAACTTCACCCTTCCAACTTATAAAACAAAAATCTACTACCGATCCAGTCCTTCTTCAACAACAAATTCATCAAATACTCCTATTATTTGGCATTATCGGTTCAATTTTTTATGCCAAAAAAAAATAATTTTTATTTAATAATTTTGGCTGAAATTTCCTTTTTATTTTTCATTTTAATAATTATTCCAACCGTATTTTTAAAAGAAAAACCAGGTATTCATCAAACGTCTTTTGAAAATATTTTACCATTAGATATCAACCACTCTTATGTCCAATCATTTATTTCTGATAAGAATAATTTAAGTTCTGTTTCAGTTTTATTAAAAAATCCCAGTCTAGAAAGTCGAGATATCGTTTATATTGAAGTTCAAAATAAAAACAAAGAAACTTTACAATCATTAAGTATTTCTGGTCAAGGTGTTGAAGATCCAGGTTGGTTAAATTTTAAATTTCCACCAATAAATTCAAAAATAGGGGATATTTTTTATCTAAAAATATCTAGTGATGCTCAAAAAGACAATCTTCTTTATATTTATGGCGACAAAAACACTAAAAATATTAATTTTAAAACCACGTTTACTGCCAGTAATATTAAAGAATCACTATTAGACACTCTCAATCAACAAATAAATAATTTTCAGTCAAGAAATATTTTTCAAGCAGCAACTTATCTATTATTGCTTCTTTTAATCAATATTTTTCTCTTCATTTAAGTTAAAATAAACATACCTTTAAATGAAAATTAAATTAATTATTTTATGTATAGTTGTTGTATTTTCTGGAATAATTAGATTCCTTTATTTAGACAGAATACCTGTTGGTATTAATGATGATGAACTTCACTTTGTTTTAAATGCTAAATCGATTTTTTATAGGTTTTCCAATATAGAAGGAAACACCAATCCTTTTGATCTTGGAGAAATATCCAGCCTGATTTTTTCCCCAATAATAGGATTTCTTTCAACTAATCTTTTTACTGCTCGTCTACCTTATGTAATTATTGGCTGTCTCACTATAGTTTTAATTTATTTAATAACATTAAAATTAACCAAAAACTTTTCCTTAGCCATAATTTCTACTCTTATTGCCAGTGTTAATCCCTGGAGCATTTATGTCAGTCGCACTTCGTTTGATGCTCCAATTGCCATTTTCTTTTTTCTTCTAACTTTCTATCTCTTAACGTTTAAAAAACCAAAATATATTTATTTATCAATAATCACAGCTTTTTTAGCTTTTAATTCATATATTGGAACCAAAATATTACTTTTACCTTTTATTATTATCAGTTCTTATTTTTTATGGAAATTTAATAAAAAAAACGGGAAACAATATTTGATAGTTGTTTTAGCCTCGTTGATAATCACTTTGAATTTTATTTTTACACTATCAAGCCAACCAATCGGAAACAGAATCAGTGAGTTAGAAACTCCATACTCCCAAAAAATTATTGATCAAGTGAATTTAGAAAGAAGGCAATCTATTCAGTCAGAACCTTTCAAAAAAATATTAACCAATAAATACACCGTTTATTTTAGAAATTTTACTCAAAAATACCTATATAATTTTTCTACCGATATTCTTTTTTTAGAAGGCGACCACACTGCTACTGGTTCCCTTTGGAAACACGGTTATTTTTACTATATAGATGCTATTTTAATTTTATTAGGAATTATATTTTTATATATTAATCATCAAAAGTTTTTAATTTTAATTTGTTCCTTTATTCTTATTTCGCCCATTCCAGAGGCAATTCGTTCAGATTCTATTCCAGCTTATGTTTTTCACTCTTCTTTTCAATATCCGTATTTATTTATTTTAATTGCCGCCGGTTTTCTTTTATTTTGGCAAATTTTTTCAAATAAATATCTTCGATTTTTATTAGTTTTTATTTATTTGTTAAGTTTTATCAATTTTATTGATATTTATTTTTTAAAGTCACCTATGTATCAGCCAGAATCTTTTGCTTTTAGTCATCGAATTATTTCAAATTATATAAAACTAGAAAGCACCAAAAACAGAGAAGTTTATGTTTTAACCAGAGAGCCAGAAGTTTTATTTAGATCTTATTTATTTTTTTCCAATTCTTATCAAAGAAACAATTTTAGTTTAATTAAAAACGTTTACTCACAATCAAAAGAAAATATGTCTCTAAATAATATTCATTTTATCAGTCATAATAAGTACCTTCCTTCAAGGGAAAATTATACTTTGATTTTTGATACCGACAATTTTGATTATGGTCAAAAAGGACAAAAATATTTTATTAGTCGTTTATCAGATGCCGGCAAAATATATTCAATATACAGAGGATTAACATGTCAAAATATTAATTTACAAACATATCCAAATAATATAAAAATTAAAGATCTTAACGTTGAAAAGTTAAATGAAAAAGATTTTTGTGAAAGATATATAACATCTGAATTATGAAATTAAAATATAAAATAACCCTATTATTACTTCTAATTTTTTCTTTTACACTTTATCTATATAAAAACACCATTGTTCCTCCATCTTTATATTCTGATGAGGCTGATATCAGTTATCAAGCTTTCATTTTTAATAAATATCACACCGATTATTACGGCAACAAATTTCCAATTCATTTTCATTCTTATTCTGATTGGCAACCGTCTCTTTTTATCTACACTGTGGCTTTAACTCAAAAATTTGTCGGACATACCGATTCTTCGATCAGAATTCCTGCTGCTATTTTTGGAGCTTTAACAGTTTTAATTTTTTGTTTAATTATTAAACTTTTGTTAAATAGTGAAATTTGGTCAATTATTGGTGGATTTTTACTATCAATTTCTCCTTGGATTTTCATTTTTAGTCGGTCTGGCTTTGCCGCCACTAATATGCTTTTTTTGACTCTTTTAGGTATTTATTTTTGGATTAAATTTATTAAAAATAATCAAGCCAAACATCTTTTTCTTTCCTTTCTTTCTTTTGCCATATTAACATATTCCTATAGTACGGCTAAATTACATTTAGTTTTTATTTTTTTGGCTATCTTTATAATCTGGTTTAAAGATATTATTAAAATTCCTCTAAAAACTAAACTAATCGCCATTTTTTTAGTCGTTATAATTTGTTTACCTATAGTTTCTGACACTCTTAAAGGCCGTTCCGGATATCGTTTTAATTACATTAATATTTTCAGCGAACCTACCCTTAGCAAAAAGATTGATTATTTACGGCAAGAAGATTCGGTTATGGCTTATGGTCAACAAATTGGGCTTAAACCACTTTTCATCTCTAAAGTTTTTTACAATAAACCGGCTCAATGGTTGGAAATGTTCACTAAAAATTATTTTTCTTCGTTTTCTACTGATTTTTTATTTTTAACCGGTGATGGTAATTTAAGGCAGGGGATTCAAACAGTCGGAAATTTACTTTTTCCTGATTTCTTTTTAATTATCATTGGTATTTCGATTGTTTTTTTGAAGAAATCATTAAATAAAAAATTTTATTTATTCTTTTTAATTAGTTTAGTTTTGGTTCCAATTCCTTTTGCTTTAACTCGCGATTCGGCTTTCCCTCACTCCACTAGACTTATTTTAATGTTACCTTTTTTAATCTTTTTTTCTCTTCTTGGTCTTAAAAAAGTCTTTGAAATTAGTAAATCTAAAATTTTAATCGGCTTTATTTTATTTTTATATATTATTTGTTTTAGTCGATTTCTTCATCAATATTATTATCATTACCCAAATATTTCTGCCCGTGATTGGCATTATGGTCTAAAAGAAGCTGTTATTAAAGCCATTGATAAAAATTACCAAAAAACTTATTTTATTGATTCTTATGAACCATTTACTCCGTTCTTTCTAAATTATTCCGAATATCCCTCCGCCACTTCTTTGATTTGGGATAATAATCAATTCTTTACCGGCCGACAAATCGAAAATAAATATTATCTTGGCCATATTGAGTGGTCTATTATGCTTAATAATCTTCCAACCGATACTCTTTATGTTGTTCCAGAAAGAGAAATAATTAAAATTAAAAACAGTATAGAAGAATATAATAAAAGTCATCAAACAAAAATTAATTTTAACCAGATTGATCAAGTCGAGAAAAAATATACAGAACAAGAGATAATTTACCTAATTACTCTCGACCAATGAAATTTAAACAAAATAGTATTCTTCTAATTTTGCTTTTTTTGATTTCTATTTTTACTTTTTATCGTCTTTGTCGACCAGGTTATTTTTCCATGATGGACGATATGCATGTTTTTCGTCTTCAGCAATTTGATCAGTGCCTAAAAGATGGTCAAATTCCTTGTCGTTTTATTCAAGACGGGGGAATGGGTTATGGCTATCCTCTTTTTAATTATTATTCACCTTTGGCTTATTCCATCGCTGAAGTTTTTCATTTTACTGGTTTTAGTTTTATCACCAGTCTAAAAATTACTTTTGCCTTATGTCATCTAATTGGAGTTTTTGGCATGTTCTTTTTTGCTAGTCTTTTTTGGGGAAAATTAGGTGCTTTTATCTCTGCTGTTGTTTTTCTTCTTGCTCCATATCAAGCCACCGACAGTTGGGTTCGTGGTGCTATTGCCGAATCATTAGCCATAAATATTATTCCTTGGGTTTTTTATTTTCTAACCAAATGTATAAACTCTCAAAAAAATAAAAATTGGAAATTGGAAATTGAAAATTTGGGTTTAATTATCTGTCTAACCGCTCTCCTCTTAAGTCATAATCTAACCAGTTTTGCTATTGCTCCAGTTTTAATTATTTATTCTCTTTTTTTATTATTTAAAAACAAAAACTTAAATTTCAAAGCGATTTTGAAACTAAGCATCCCAGTTTTCTTTTCTCTAGGTCTTTCCTCCTTTTTTATTTTACCGGCACTTTTAGAAAAAAATCTCGTCACTGTCGACACTATGACTCAAGGCTATTTTCAATATATCATTCATTTTGCCACTTTATCTCAACTCTTTATTTCCCGTTTTTGGGGTTTTGGCGCCTCTCTTTGGGGCCCAATCGACGACATGGCTTTTTCCATCGGTCTAATTCAATGGTTATTACCATTAATTGTCGTGATTTTTTTATTTTTCAAAAAAATAATTAAAAAGAAAGTCCTCCTTGTCAAGGGAGGATGTCCCACAGTTGCGGAACAGGTGGGTTTAATCTTTTTGTTTTCTCTCGCCTCCTTGTTCTTTATTTTTCTAACCCACAACAAATCAACTTTTATTTGGAAAGCACTACCATTTATGGCTTTTTATCAATTTCCTTGGCGCTTTTTATCTATCGCTATTTTTACTTTATCCTTCACAACTGGTTCCATTATTTTATTAATAAACAAGAGAAAACTTCAAATTTTAGCTGTCATCATTATTTCTATTACCACCATTCTTTTAAATTTTTCTTACTTTAAAGAAGACATTTGGTATTCAAATTTAACCGATAATCAGGAATTATCTTCGGAGAGAGTTTTAGCCCAAAGCGGTGCTGGTCTTAAAGATTATTGGCCAAAATACAGCCAAAATTTTCCAACTTCTTTTGCTCCAAATTTACCAACAGTCACTCAAGGTGAAGTCGATTTTATTAAATATTATAAAAAAAGTAATTATTCAGAAGCTTATTTTTCTGTCTCTACTTCTAACGCAACAATAAAATTACCTATAGTTTACTTTCCTAATTGGGAGTTATATCTTGATAATCAAAAAATAGATTATCAAATTGATCCAGATTTAGGCTTAATTCAATTTGAAGTCGATCAAGGTTCGCATCATTATGAATTATTTTTTAAAAATACCAAAATTCGTCTTGTTGCTAATTTAATTAGTCTAATTAGTCTTTCTTTAGTTATAGTTTTGGGAATTAAATCTAAATTTAAAAAATGAAACACAAATTTTTATTCATTTTTATTATTTTAATTGCTTTCTTTCTCAGGTTTTACCAACTTGATAAATTTCCGGTCTCTCTCAATTGGGACGAAATTAGCCACGGCTACAATGCCTACAGTTTAATTAAAACCGGAAAAGACCAATGGTTAACTTCATGGCCTATTTTTAATTTTAGAGCCTATGGTGATTATCCTACCACCCTCAACATGTATCTTTCTATCCCTTTTATTTATTTGTTCGGCTTAAATGAGTGGTCTGTCAGAATTATTTCTGCTTTGTGTGGTTTTGGTTTAGTAATTGTTTCTTATTTTTTAGGCCAAGAAATTTTTAAAAATAAGAAAAAATCACTCTTATTAATGTTATTAGTCGCTATTTCGCCTTGGGCATTTTTCCCATCTAGAGGTGTTTTTCAATCAATTGTGTCTCAATTCTTTTTTTGTCTCGGTCTCTTATTTTTAATAAAAGCTGTTAAAAAAATAAGATTTCTACCATTTGGAATTTTCTTTTTTTCCATTTCCACCTACGCCTATCACAACACTAAAATTGCTGTTCCAATTTTAATTGTAATATATTTTTGTCTTTTCTTTAAAGATTTAATAAAAACCAATTTTTCTAAACATAAAAAAGTTTTTATCACTAGTCTTTTAATTTTTTCGGTATTAATAATTCCTCAAGTTATTAACACTTTTAATAAAGAGGCTCAAGCCCGCAGTCGCTGGGTTTTTGCCATTAATCCGGCAACTATTAATAAAATCGAAGTTAGCCGTAACAACTATCTTGGCAGTCCATTTATTGCCAAATTAAAATACAATCGGGTTACTGTTTTTTGTCAAATTGTTGTCAAAAATTATTTTGGATTTTTAAATCCCAAAACACTTTTTTTCAACAGTACTCAAAACTTTCAATTCAATATTCCCAACACCGGCATTCTTTATTCTATCTGTCTACCTTTTTATTACATCGGTTTAATAATCTTATTCATAAATCTTTTTAAAAAAAATAAAATCTCTCTTTTTCTTATCTCCTGGTTCCTTATTGGTCTAGTCCCGGCTGTTATCACTATTGGCGATTTTCCTGTTCTTCGATCTATGACTATCTTGCCATTGCCTCAATTATTTATTGTCTTTGGTCTTTCAAAAACTTTCGATTTTATTAAAAATAAAAATCTTAAAAAGATATTTATTATCCTATTTTTAGGTATCTTGTTTATTCAATCATTTAAATATTTTAAAAATTATTTCACTGATTACACCACCAATTATTCCAGTTCTTGGCAATATGGTTATAAAGAAGTTGTTAACTATATTAAAGAAAATTATTCTGATTATGACCAAATAATTTTTACCAAAAAATACGGTGAAGCTCACGAATTTGTTCTTTTTTATTGGCCTTGGAACCCTAAATATTATCAAGATGATCCTAATTTAAATTGGGATTTTCATGATGATTGGTATTGGGTTAATGCTTTTGATAAATTCCAATTTATTAACGATTGGGAAATTAAACAACAAACTCAAAGCCTAAATCAAAAGACCCTTTTAATCACTTCACCTGGCAACTATAATGAAAACAGTACTTTAGTCAAAACCGTTTATTTTTTAAATCAACAACCGGCTTTTGACATTTTAACGATTGATGATCAAACATAACAAAATCTTTTTAATAATTATTTTTCTGATTTCTCTTTTTCTTCGTTTTTACAAAGTCGGAGAATATCCATCTCTTCTTTGGGACGAAGCTGCCATTGGTTACAATGCTTATTCCATTATTGAAACTGGTAAAGACGAATATGATCAAACTTTACCAATTATCTTTAAATCATTTGGTGATTACAAACCTGGTTTTTATATTTATCTAGCCATTCCTTTCATTAAACTTTTAGGCTTAACCACCACTGCTACTCGTTTACCCTCTGTCATTCTTGGTTCTCTGTTGCCAATTCTCCTATATTTTTTAATTAAAGAAATCAATCCAAAAGCTCACAAAACTGCTGTTTTTGCCGCTATTATTACTGTTTTTAATCCCTATTCTATCCATTTTTCTCGCGGTGCCTGGGAAACCAATGTTTTAACTTTTGAATTAGTTTTGGCTTCACTTTTCTTTTTTAAATATATTAATCAAAAGAAGAATAAGTTTTTATTATTATCTTCAATCGTTTTTGGGCTGTCTCTTTTTACCTATCAAGCCGGAAAAATGATTAGTCTTTTTTTGATTATCATTTTATTTTTAACTAATTTAAAAATAGTTAACAAACAAAATATTAAATCTCTTTTTCTTAATTTTGTTTTACCTTTAATAATTTTTTGTCTCCCCGTTCTTCATGGTTTACTTTTTTCTAGTGACAGTAATCGTCTTGGAGTCGTCAGCCTTTTTTCTTATCCAAGATCAACTGAAGAAACTAAAACCATTATTAGTGAAAGTAATCAATTAGATTATGATGTTTTTCATAATCATATTTCTTTCTTTACACGCAATGTTTTACTTCGTTATTTTAATAATTTTTCACCTAGATTTTTAGCTTTCGAAGGCGACTGGCAAAGTCCAAGACATTCAGCTCCCTACATTGGCGTCATTCTTTATCCTAGCTTAATTTTCCTATTAATAGGCATGTTTTTTGCTTTAAGCCGTTCAAAAGTCGACAAAATTAATGTTTTCTTTTTACTCTGGCTTCTCGTTGCTCCTATCCCTGCCGCTCTTACTCGTGACACTGTATCTGCCGTCAGATCTATGTCTCTTTCCATTCCTTTAATTTATTTTGTTTCTATCGGAATTTATTTTATTACAGATAAATACAAAAATATTTTTTTAAATTTTTTAATTTTTGCTGCTTATTTAATTTCTTTCATCTATTATGGTGATCTTTATTTAAACCATATGATCAAAAAAAGTCCCGACGATTTTCTTTATGGATACAAACAATCAATGGAATATTTAATTAAAAATCAAGATAAATATAATCAAATATTCATGAGTGATTTTTACGGGCAAGCTTACATTTATTATCTTTTTTATTCCCAGTATCCACCAATCAAATATCAACAACAAGCCACCTTAATCGAAAATTCTTCCGGCGACACTGGCAGAATTGAACAAATAGACAATATTAAATTTACCACTCCTGATTATAATTTTATAAAAAACCAATCTAACACGTTGGCCATTTTTAATTATAATGAAATTTATCGACAAGATATTGATAAGTCCACCGATTTCAATAAATTTTTACCCTTAAGCCCTATCAATAATATTTCTACTTTCTATGTCTACCAAAATTAACAAACTTCCATTAATTATCATTCTTATTTTTGCCATTTTAATTCGTTTTGTAAATATCAATTCTTTTCCGGCCATCAATGCCGACGAAGCCGCTCTTGGTTATAATGCTTATTCTCTTATTCAAACAGGCAAAGACGAACATGGCATCTCTTGGCCTCTTCATTTTAAGTCTTTTGGTGATTATAAGCCGGGTGGTTACGTTTATTTAGCCATACCTTTCGTAAAATTTTTAGGTCTCACACCATTGGCCGTCAGATTGCCAAATTTGATTCTCTCCGTCTTGACCATCCTTTTTTTATTCAAATTAGTTTTTCTTTTATCAAAAAATAATAAATTAGCACTTATAACCGCCTCCGTTTTAACTTTATCACCTTGGCACATTCATTTTTCTCGCGGCGCCTGGGAATCATCAGCTGCCCTTTCTTTAATTGTCATTGGGACTTATTTTTTCTTTAAATCAATTACTGAAAAATTTATCAAAAATTTTAGTATTTTTGTTGTTCTTTATGTTTTATCACTTTATATTTATCATTCTGCCCGTCTCATAGCTCCGCTTTTAGCTCTTACTTTAATTATTTTATATTTCAAAAATTTAATTAAAAAACTTCCTCAAATTTTAATTCCTATTTTGCTAGGGACTATTTTGGCTTTGCCAGTAATGTTTTCCTTTTTAAACAATGGTGGTACTGCTCGTATCGGTGGGGTTGGTCTCACCGCTGATCAAGGTCCAATCAATCGGGCTAATGAATTAATCAACCACCATAACAATGTTAAACTAATCAATCGCGGTATACATAACAAAAGGCTTCTTTATTTAATTTCTTGGGCTCAAAAATACACTTCTCATTTTGATTTAAATTTTTTAGGTATTAATGGTGATGAAGTTCCTCGTTCAAAAGTGCCAGAAATGGGTCAGATCTATCTAATTGAATTGCCGTTTTTACTCATTGGTCTAATATTTTTATTAAAATCTACGATCTATAATCTACGATCTAAAATCTTTTTTATTGCTTTTTTGCTAATCGCTCCCATTGCTTCGTCTTTAACTTATCAAGCCCCATCAGCCCTTCGAGCTCTTTCTCTGGTTATTCCCTTATCAATTTTAATTGCTCTGGGTATTTATTCTTTTTTCAATCTTATTCATAAACTTGCCCCGCAACGGCTGGGGTCATACTTCAAAAATCTTATATCAATAATATTGATTCTAATTTATGGCTATTTTATCGCTTATTATTTCGATGCTTATTTTATTCATTATGAAAAAAGATACTCTTACGCCTGGGAATATGGTTTTGATCAATTAGTTCCTTATTTAGAATCTCAAAAAAATAATTATGATCAAGTTTATGTCACCAATAAATATGATCAACCATACATTTTATTTTTATTTTTCTCTAAATATCCTCCAGAAAAAATTCAATCAGAAATAAAATTAACTACTCCCGATCAATATGGGTTTTCTACTGTTTTAAATTATGATAAATATCATTTTGAAAAAATAAATTGGGACAAACTTCCTTCTAATTCTTTAGTTGTTACTAGTGATGAAATCACTCCTCAAGAACCTATTAAAATTATTAATTTCCCAAATGGTCAATCAGGGTTTAAAATTTATTCAAAACTATGAAAAACAAAATAACTCTTTCTGTCACATTAGCCACCTATAATGAGTCTAAAAATATTACTCGATGTTTAGAGGCTGTAAGCGATATCGCTACCGAAATTATTATTGTCGATGGCCAATCACAAGACAATACTGTCGAGCTAATTAAAAAATTTAAAAATGTCAAAGTAATTTCCACCACCAACAAACCCATGTTTCATATTAATAAACAAATGGGTATTTCTGCTTGCAAAGGGGATTGGATCCTCCAACTTGATGCTGACGAGATTGTTACCCCAGAATTAAAAAAAGAAATAGAATCCTACTTAAAAAAAGACATTAATGAAGTTAAAGAAAATGGATTTTGGATCCCCAGAAAAAATTATTTTTTAGGAACTTTTCTTAAAAAAGGTGGCCAATATCCTGATCCAACTATTAGATTTTATAAAAATGGTAAAGCTCATCTCCCTTGCCATGACGTTCATGAACAAGCTGAAGTTGATGGTCTTGTTGGTTGGCTAAAAAACGATTTAGAACATTATGCTGACACTTCTTTTTCACTTTATCTTCTTCGAGCCAATCGTTATACCACTCTCTTAGCCGATGAACTAAAAACCAAAAATGTCGGCACTGGATTTGATAGTTTTTTAAAATATTATTTTTTTAAACCAACCTGGTGGTTTTTAAAAACTTTTTTCCGTCACCGCGGTTATGTTGACGGTTTTGCTGGTTTTGTTTTTTCTTTTTATTCAGCTCTTCGTTTTCCCATTGCTTACACTAAATATTATGAATTAATTAAAACCAATAGAAACATTAATCTTTCTCAAGATTGGGACAAAAAATAAATTAATAATTAAATTAGAAATTGGAAATTAGAAATTCAAAAATTAAGATTGCGATAGATATTTCTCCAACTCAAGACGGTAATGCTCTCCGTGGTGTCGGCTATTACACTTCTAACTTAATTTCCTCTCTTCAACAAGAAATAAAAACTAATCCTCTTTATAAAAATTTTGAAATTAATTTAATTAAAGATTGGAAATTAGAAATTGGAAATTATGATTTAATTCACTATCCCTACTTCGATCCTTTTAAATTAACTCTTCCTAAAAAAACCGAAATACCAACAATTGTTACGGTTCATGATTTAATTCCTCGTCAATTCAAAAAACAATTTCCGGTCGGTATTAAAGGTGAAATTAAATGGTTTATTCAAAAACATCGTTTATCACAAATCAATAAAATTTTAACTGTTTCTAATTATTCTAAAAATATTATCAATAAAATAACTGGTTTTAAATTAAATAATATTTTTGTTGCCCATCTGGCCGCGGATTCCAGTTTTAAAGTTTCATCTGACTCAAAAAAATTAAAAGAAATTCAAAAAAAATATCAATTACCATCTAAATTTATCCTATTTGTCGGTGATATTAATTGGAATAAAAACATTCCAACTCTAGTCGAATCTTGTTTAAAATTAAATTATCCTTTGGTTATTGTTGGCTCAGCTGCTACTAAAAAAGATGTTCCTAATCATCCTTGGACGCAAGATCTTCTTTGGCTTCAATCTAAAGCTCTAGCTCTCCAAAGTTCTAAGGCTCTAATTCTCACTGGTTTTGTTCCAGATGAAGATTTACCTTATTTTTATAATTTAGCTACTGTTTATTGTCAACCATCTTTTGCTGAAGGATTTGGTTTACCACTCGTTCAAGCCATTCAATCAGGTTGCCCTGTCGCTTACAGTCAAGACTCTTGTTTAGATGAAATAATGGACGGAAATGGTCTTAAATTTAATCCATATTCCCAATCAAATCTAGAAAAGATTTTAAAAGAATTTTGGGAGAACCAAAATATAAGAGAAAAATATGTTAAACTCGGTTTAGAACATGCCAAGAATTTTAATTGGCAACAAACTGCCCTTCAAACACTTGCGCTTTATAATTTGACTTTGTTGGATGAAAAATAAAAACCATTTTCTATCAGTCATAATCCCTATCTACAAACAAGAAAAAACTATCAAAAAAGACCTTCAGACCATAAACGAAACCCTTAAACAAATTCGTTATGATTACGAAATTATTGCTGTAGTTGATGGTACTTCTGTTGATAAATCATTTAAAGAAATTAAAAAATTAAAGATTAAAAATCTCCAAGTTTTTGGTTATAAGACTAACCATGGTAAAGGATATGCTATTCGATATGGTATGGCAAAGACCAAAGGAGATTATGTTGCTTTTATTGATTCTGGTATGGAAATAGACCCTAACGGAATTTCTTTAGTTCTAGAGCATATGGAATGGTACAACGCCGACATTATTGTCGCCTCTAAACGTCATCCAGCCTCTATGGTAAATTATCCATGGGATAGAAAAATTATTAGTTTTGGTGCTCATATTATTTCTAAATTTTTATTAGGAATAAACGTCCATGACACTCAAGCCGGTCTAAAAATTTTTAAACGTCCAGTTTTAATTAAAGTTTTACCACGTCTTGTGGTTAAAAATTATGCTTTTGATCTAGAAATTTTAGCCGTCGCCAACAAATTAGGTTTTTCTAAAATTTACGAAGCTCCAATTAAATTGGATTATAGCTTTTCTAGTTTAACTCACGCTACTGGTTTTAAAACTATCTATAATTGTCTAATTGAAGCCTTAGCTGTTTTTTATCGGCTTAAAATTCTAAATTATTACGACGACAAGAATAAAAGAAAATGGATTTACGATCCAGAATTAGAAATGAGAATTAATACTGGAGAATCTTTATGAAAACTCCAATTTTTTCTATCATTATCCCTGTTCGTCAATCCAATCCATATTTGGAAGAAACTTTATTAAAATTAAAAAATCAAAGTGTTAAAAATTTCGAAGTTCTAGTCATTACTGATAAAATTTCCGGGTCTGCTAATCCTTCCGAAAAAAGAAATCTCGGTGTCAAAATGTCAAAAGGGGATTATCTAGTTTTTTTTGATGACGACTCTTTTCCAAGTCGTAATTATTTTAAAAACATTTCCAGATTAGTCACTAAATATCCAGTTTTTGCTGCCTTTTGCGGTCCATGTCTTACCCCTAAAAAAGACAATTTATATCAACAAGCTTCTGGGTTGATTTGGTCTAGTCACCTTGGTAGTGGTGGTGCTGGAGTTTATCGAAATAGCATTCAATCATCTCGTTTTGTTGAAGATTATCCATCAGTTAATCTCATTATTAAAAAGACTGATTTTATTTTAGCCGGTGGTTTTGATACTTCTTATTGGCCCGGTGAAGACACTGTCCTTTGTCTAAATTTAGTTAAAAAACTCCACAAAAAAATTTATTACCATCCTTCTTTAATCGTTTATCATCATCGTCGATCTGTCGTCGTTCCTCATCTTCAACAAATCACTCGTTATGCCATTCAACGAGGATTTTTTGCTAAAAAGTTTCCTGAAACAAGTCGAAAAATTGGTTATTTTATTCCTAGCCTTTTTTCTCTTTATCTTTTATTACTTATTTTTTTTAACGAAAGCTTTTTGTTTAAACTTCCATTATATTTTTACATATCAATATTAATTACTACTTTTTTTTATTTTCTGTTTCAAGAAAATAAGTTAAAAACTTCATTTTTAGCCACAATTACCATTCCTCTGACCCATCTTTACTACGGTATACTATTCGTATATGGCCTATTCAAAAAAGAAGTTAAATTCAAACCACACGCCCTTGACAAAAAGACTGGTAAATACATCGGTGGTTAAATCAATTGCCATTTCTTATCCACCACTAGAATCTCAAAAAGGTTCCCCATTCTTGTCTCAAAATCGTCAATTTCAATGGACAAACACAGGTAATGTTATCTATCCAGTTATTCCTGCTTACGCCGCCACTTTATTAAAAAGTAAAGGATTAAAAGTTTTTTGGGACGATGCTATTGCTGAAAAATTGACTTATCAAGATTGGTTAAAACGAATTTTAAAAAATAAACCGGATATCGTTGTTATCGAAACAAAAACTCCAGTAATTAAACAACATTGGAAAATAATTAACGAATTGAAAAAGAAAAGTTTGAAAATTAAAAATTGGAAATTGAGAATTGTATTAATGGGTGATCATGTTACCGCACTCCCAAAAGAATCGATCAAAAATTCTAAAGTCGATTTTATTTTAATTGGCGGCAATTATGATTTTTTATTAGACGAATTAATAGCTTTAATCAATCAACATAAACAACCAAAATCAAAAATTTTTAAACTTCAACAATCTCACAATTTAAATTCTCTTCCAATAATTGATCGAAAATTAACTCAATGGCAACTTTATGCCTATAATAACACTAATTACAAATACAAACCCGGATCTTATATAATGTCTGGCCGAGATTGTTGGTGGGGAAAATGTGCTTTTTGTTCTTGGACTACTCTTTTTCCTGGTGAACATTTTCAACATTTTTCAGTAGAACACACTTTAAATGAAATTGAAAATTTAGTCTATAATTTTGGAGTCAAAGAAATTTTTGATGATTCAGGCACTCTCCCTATTGGCCCGTGGTTAAAAGAACTGTGTCAAGCCCTTATCAGCCGAGGTCTAAACAAAAAAGTAAAAATCGGCTGTAATATGCGTTTTGGCGCCCTTTCTTTATCTGAATATAAATTAATGCACCAAGCCGGTTTTCGTTTTGTTCTATATGGTCTTGAATCAGCCAATCAATCAACCTTAGATTTTATAAACAAAAATGAAAAAACTTCTGATGCTCTAAAAACTTTAAAAATAGCCAAATCTGCTAACCTTGAGCCCCATGTCACTGTCATCATTGGTTACCCAAACGAAACCAAAGAAGATGCTACTAAAACTTTAAATTTAGCCAGACAAATTTTTAAAAATGGACTAGCAGATAGTCTTCAGGCCACTATTTTAATTCCTTATCCGGGCACTCCACTATTTAAATATTGTCAAGAAAAAAAATTACTTTTAACTAAAAATTGGGATAATTTTGATATGCGTCAACCAGTTATTAAAACGCCAATTTCTTCAGCTGATCAAATAGAATTAGTCCAAAATTTATTTAAGGGCATTCTTAATCCTAAATTTATTTTTAAAAAGATAATTTCTGTTCGATCTGTTTCTGATATTAAACATCTTTTTAATTATGCTATTAAATATCTTAAAAAATTAAAAGATTTTTCAAAGAAATGATAATTGTTAGTTTTGTTATTCCTACTCTTAATGCCGCTTCTGTTTTAGAAACCTGTCTCAATTCCATTAAAAAACAACATTTTAAAAATTACGAAATTATTATTGCCGATGGTGGCTCGATCGATAATACTTTAAAAATTGCCAAAAAATATCATGCTAAAATTTTAAAAAATCCATTAAAAACTGCTGAAGCTGGTAAAGCTGTCGGAGTTAGAAAAGCTATCGGTAAATATATTGCCTTAATCGATTCTGACAATATTCTTCCCAACAAAAATTGGCTTCAAACCAATATCAATATTTTAGAAAATAATCAAAAATTAATTGGCACCGAACCGTTATTTTTCACCTATCGACCCCATGCTGGTTTTATTGAAAGATATTCAGCCTTAACCGGGGTAAATGATCCATATGCTTTCATTTCCGGAGTTTACGATCGAAAAAATTATATTAATTTACAATGGACAGGTCTAAAGATAGATCAAATTGATAAAAATCAATATATAGAAATTAAACTAAAACCAAATTCTTCAATTCCCACTATTGGGGCTAATGGTACTATTTTCAGAAGTGATTTTTTAAAAAATAATTTAAACTCTGATTATCTTTTTGATATAGATATTATTGCTGATTATTTAAATAAAAATAAAAAATCAATTTACTTTGCTAAAGTTAAACAGGGGATTATTCACACTTTTTGCGAAAGTTCAATAAAAAAATTTATTCGCAAACAAAACCGTCGAGTTACTGATTATTTTTATTATCAAAATCTTCGTCAATTTAATTGGAGTCAAACCAATCAATCAGGAATTTTAAAATTTATTTTATATACAAGTTTAATTATCCCTATGTTTTTTGATACTTTACGAGGTTTTTTGCACAAACCTGATCCAGCTTGGTTTTTTCATCCAATAGCCTGTCTAATTACACTATATATATATACTGTCAACACTCTTAAAAACAAACTCGGACTATTAAAACAACTAAATAGAATTAAGTGGCAACAATAACTCGCTAAAGAGTTGTGTAATGTCTTTTATAAACTAAATACAACATATCCCATTCCCAACCGGCTCTAAAAAATCTGGTTCTAATTCTAAAAACAGCATCGTAGTGAAGTAATTTAAAAATAATGTTCAACCACCATTTACTAGACCCTGGCATTGATTGTGGCGATAAAAAAGTAGTAATCCAAACCAATCTTTTAATTAATTTTTGATGTTCTTTGCTAACCCATGGTGCCACAAAACTATGATATTCATATTTACTCCATTCTTCTATAGTCTGTGGATCTTTAAATCCAACTTTACGACAATCTTCTAAAATAGGAATTCCTGGAGTTGGGCAAAAACTAAACATCCTAACCCCCGATCTCTTATTAATTCGGCTCAATTTATCAATTACATCAACAGTTTGATTCAAATCCTGTACTTTTTCCGTCGGAAATCCCGACATAAAAGTATAATCTGGATCAATTCCATATTTTGACACCACTCTACAGGAATTAAGGATATCTTCAACCACAATGTGTTTTTTAATATATTTCAAAATCTTTTCTGAACCAGATTCTGCTCCAAACAACAATCTGCGACAATTACATTTAACCAACTTTTGCAAAAGTTCTTTATTTTCCTTAGCAAAAGTACCACATCTAGAAAAAGCCGACCAACTAAAGGTGTAATCTTTTTCAATATAATTTTTAAGGAAAGCATCAACTCTTGCCATATCAACAAAAAAATTGTCATCCCAAAAGAAAATTGATTTAGGATTATATTTTTTAACAATCAAAGCCACATCTTTTAAAAATCTTTCGTTAGAATAGGTAAAATATTTCTTTTTATAAAAGTTAGAAACCGAACAAAAAGTACATTCAAATGGACATCCTCTACTAGAACAATAAATAAATAAATCATTACTTTTAAATTTATAACACTTAGTAAACAATTCATAATCAAATGACGGAAAATTATCAAGAGCTTCTATCTCTCTGGGCAAATTGACAATCACTTGACCCTTATTTTTGTAAACCAATCCTTTTATATTATTAAATTTTTTAGTTTTTAAAGCCTCAATTAATTCTAAAATAGTTCTTTCTCCTTGCCCTCTTATAACGAAATCAATATTCTTATTTTTGATAGTGTTTTTATGATCAATAGTCGCATGATATCCACCCCAACATACCGGTATTTTTGGATTTAAACTCTTAACTTTTTCAATAAATTTTAATCCATTTAAAATTGGATCTCCGGTCATACACGACACCCCCACAAAAAAAAGCCTTTTTTATTTCTTTTCTTAACCTTTTTTCAGCCCCTTTAAAATCAATATTTGGTATTAAAATCACTTCATAACCCTTTTCCTTTAACACTGCTGAAATTGCCATTAATCCCAAATTCATCGGATCACTCGTCACTTCCACAAACGGTTTATTTATACTGTTATATAGTAGTACTTTTTTCACATTCATAGAATTATTCAGCTATAATAAGCTTATATTAAAATACCATATGTTTACAAAAGATAAACAATTACATCAAGATAACTCACCACATTCTCCCCACTCCATTATTCCAGATCTAATAACACCAAATACAACAGTCCTAGATATTGAATGTAATGCTGGTTATCTTGGCAAAATACTTAAGTCAAAAAAAAATATCTGTGATGGAATAGACATTAATAAAAAATTACTTTCAATTGCCGACAAATACTATCGTCATACCTACCAAAGAGACCTAAATAATCCTATTTTAAATCTTAGCCCCAAATTTAATTACGATTATATAGTTCTATCTGACATTCTGGAACATTTACCTCGTCCAGATTTATTACTTATCGAAATTAAAAAATATTTGAAAAAAGAAGGAAAATTAATTATCTCTTTACCAAACATTGCCAGACTAGAAATTCGTTTAAAATTACTTTTTGGAAAATTTGAATACTCGCCAGGAATACTAAGTAAAGATCATCTTCGTTTTTTCACTAAAAATAGTGCTCAAAAAATGTTTCAACAATGTTGTTATAAAATCGAAAAAATTATTCCAACCGGTTTAGGACATAAAATTAAAATATTCCCAACTTTTACTGCCTTTCAATTTATTTATATTTTAAGTTAAAAATGAAAATCAGTGTCCTTATTCCAACCTATAATGGTGCCTCTTGTATTAAAGAGACTATCGACAGCATAACCAATCAAAATTATAAAGATTACGAAATCATAATTAGTGATGACTGCTCAAAAGACAATACAATAAAAATAATCAAATCTCTTAATAGCCCTAAAATAAAAATATATCAAAATAAAAAAAATTTAGGATACCCAGGAAATTTAGAATCAGGTCGTCAATATTGTTCAGGTGAAATTCTTTTTTTAATGGGTCAAGATGATATTCTTGCCAGCGGTTCACTTAAACAAACTTATAAAGTTTTTAAAGAAAATCCTCAAATTGGAGCCTTAACTCGGCCCTATTATTGGTTTGATAAAGACATAAATGTTCCAGTCAGAGCCAAAAAACAATTAAATCCCAAAAAAGACACCATCGTAAAAATTACCGACAATCCTCAAAAAGTAATCCGCGTTTTTGAAACACTTGATCAACTTTCTGGTTTGGCTTATCGAGTTAAGTTTATGGATCTTCCTTTTCATCCCGATATTTTCCCTTGTCATATCTATCCTTTTGCTTCAATTTTTAAAAAACATCCAGTTTATTTCACTAAAAATTACACCATTGCTGTCCGCATTGCCAGTTCACAAACTCGCAGTCTTTCTTCAATTTACAATAAATCACCATTATTAAGTTGGGTTCAAATGGTTAAATCAATTTTTTCCGAAAAAAAATATCTAAAAATCCAAAAATATTTAATAAAAGATTTTATAACCAAAAATTATGTTGGATTAATTCAAATTAAAAACTATTCTACTTTTAAAAATTTCATCAGAGAAATTTGGTATTTAATCAAATTTAATTTTCTAAATATATTAAGTCCTTCTTTTTGGCTTTTCTCTCTTGGATGTCTAGTCACTCCTGCTTTCATTCTAATTCCTTTAGTAGATTTTTATAAAAATAAAATCTATTCAAAAATTATTAAAAATATTAAATTTCAATATGAATAATATCTGTCTTGTAACTGGTGGCGCTGGTTTTATTGGTTCTCACTTGGTTGATGAATTACTTCATCTAAAGTATAAAGTAATTATTTTAGATGATTTAAGTGGAGGTTTCCTTCGAAACATAAACCAAAAAGCCACTTTTGTTAAAGGTTCTGTTTCTAATCAAAAGCTGGTCAATTCTATCTTTGAAAAATATAAAATTGATTACGTTTTTCATTTAGCCGCCTATGCTGCTGAAGGACTAAGTCCTTTTATTCGTCATTTCAATTATGAAAATAATTTAATCGGTTCTATTAATTTAATTAACGCTTCAATCAAATATAAAATTAAAAAATTCATTTTTACTTCCAGTATTGCTGTTTATGGTACTAACCAAACACCCATGATAGAAACACTAGTACCTCAACCAGAAGACCCATATGGCATCTCTAAATATGCGACAGAATTAGATTTAGAAGCTGCTAATAAAATGTTTGGATTAAATTATGTAATTTTTAGGCCTCATAATGTATATGGTGAAAGACAAAATCATGGTGATCCTTATCGAAATGTACTTGGTATTTTTATAAATAATATTATGTTAAATAAACCATTAACTATTTTTGGTGATGGCAACCAAACTAGAGCCTTCACTTACATAAAAGATATCACTCCCTATATTGCCCAATCAGCCACTAACGAAAAAGCCACTAATCAAGTAATAAATATTGGTTCCGACAAACCATACACTGTAAATGAATTAGCAAAAATTATAAGTGATTATTTTCCTAAAAAAACCGAAATTATTCATCTTCCATCCAGGCTTGAAGTTTATCAAGCTTTTTCTAATCACCAAAAAGCCCAAAATATATTCAACATCACAAATGAAACAAAAATGGAAATTGGATTAAAAAAAATGATTGAATATGCTCAAAAAATTGGCCCTATGAAACCAAAAAAATTCAAAAATATTGAAATAGAAGAAAATTTACCACCAAGTTGGGCAAAATTAAGATGAACAAAATATCTGTAATAATTCCTGTCTATAATTCTCAATCTACTGTACTTGCCACTCTGAAAAGTTTATTTGGTCAAAAAAAATTAATTTACGAAATAATTATTGTCAATGATGGCTCCACTGATAACTCATTAACTATAATAGAAAAATATTTTAAAAAACATTTTGTTAATATTCAAAAAAAAATAATAAATCATCCACAATCTATTGGTTTATCTGCTTCATACAACGATGGTATTTTAAAATCAAAAGGAGACTTAATTATTACCCTTCATTCCGACGTTGTTCTTAAAAAAAATGCCATATCACTTCTAGTTGCTGATTTTATCAAGAAAGATGTTGTTGCTAGTTATCATCAAGTAATTCATCCTCTAAAGATTTGGAAAAAATACAACTTCTGGCAAAAAGCTTTTTTTGATCGACAGTTAGAGCACCTTCAATCTGGTATGGATGGTAAATTTGATTGTTATCGTCGAAAAGAACTTATTAAAATTGGTCTTTTTGATAATAAAAACTTTTTTCGAGCTGGTGAGGACGGAGACATTTTTCTAAAACTAAAAAAAATAGGTCAAGTCGTTGCTACTAAAGCCACTATTATCCATCTTCACAATCACGAACCAACATTTAATTATCAAAAAATAATTTATAAACAAGCCCAATATTCCGAAGCGCAAGGAGCCTTATTAAGAAGATACGGTATTTTAAGCATTAAACATTTTATTCACACTTTTTTTCGAGAAATCCTTTTATTAACATTATTTATTCCATATTTAAATTACTTTTCATTAAGCTTAATTTTAATTTACTCATTTTTTTATACAAAAAACACATTTCTTTTTTATATAAAAAATCCAAAAGTTTTATTACTACCAATAATTAATATTTGTTTATTATTTGTTAGCTTACGTTTTTCTCTAAAAGGTTTTATTTCAAGCCAACAAACAATTTAAATTATGAAATTAATCTATCGTTTATTTTTATCTATTAGCAATCTTCCTTTTAGATTAAAAGGTGGAAAAATAGGTAGAAATAGCTATTTAAGCCCAGGTTATGATATTTTTAATATAAAACTAAAAGGAATTACTCTTGGTGATAATGTTTTAATCGGTCGTAATGCTGTTATTGGTATCGTCAAAAATAATGCCAAAATCAATATTGGTAGTGGAACCAACATCGGCCGTTTTTCCAATATATCATCAGCTAAAAATATAGTTATTGGTAAAAAATGTCTTATTTCTTATAGTGTCTCTATTCTCGACCATGATCATGTTTTAAACAAAAAAAATATATCACCAATAGATAGCGGTGTTACTAAAGGCAAAAATATTATTATTGGAAATAATTGTTTCATCGGCGCTCATAGTTTTATCCTTAAAGGTGTAACACTTGGTCAGCAATGTGTTGTTGGTGCTAATAGTGTTGTCACTCGTTCTTTTCCAGAATATTCAATAATTGCCGGTAATCCAGCCAAATTAATCAAAAAGATTAAATAACGATGACTAAAATACCTCTACTAATTTTTGGATTAACTCCAAATTTAAAAGTAAATCTTGGTATCAGTGGTAGTGATGATCGTTTTGTAAATATTCTAAAAAATATTCCCAAAAAAGATATAGAAATAACCTTGGTCGGAACCGATGATTGGGTCAATAAATTAACTTCTAAAGAAATTAATTTCAATCATATTCAAATAAAATCACCGATAAAAGGTAATAATAAAATAAACATTAGCCTAATTGCTCTAATAAATATTATAAAAACCATCGCCACTGTAAAACTGAAAAAAGATTATATAATCTATTCCACTTCCGATCTTTTTTGGGAAACAATTCCTGCTTTTTTTTATCGTCGAAAGTTAAAATATTGGGTTCAAGTTGTCCATCATATTTATCCTAAATGGTATACCAGACCAGGAAATATTTTTGTAAACTTATTTGGACATCTTTTTCAAAAATTGTCTTTATTTTTAATAAAAAAACGAGCTGATTTAATTATTGTGATAAACCCTAATGTAAAATACCAACTTATCAAAAGTGGTATACCAGAAAAAAAGATTTTTACATCTTCAAACGCCATAAACTTTGTTAAAAAAACACCACAAAACATCAAATACGATGCTGTTTTTTTAGGTCGTCTTGATCCATCAAAAGGTCTTAATGATTTTGTTCCAATTTGGGAATTGGTTTGCCAGCAAATACCAAATGCTAAATTAGCTCTCGTTGGAGGTACTTCTTCTTTAAACTTTAAACAATTAAATAAAAACATAACTCAAAAAAATCTTAATAAAAAAATTAAAGTTTTTGGTTATGTTGATGACAAAACAAAAACAAAAATATTATCATCTTCAAAACTTTTTGTCTTTCCATCACACGAAGAGGGCTGGGGGATAGCTGTTGCCGAAGCCATGTCTTACGGCCTGCCAATAGTATGTTGGGATCTAGAAAATCTTAAGGAGGTTTTTAAAAATAATTTACTTTATACAAAACCTTTTAATTACCAAGATTTTTCTAAAAAAATAATCGACTTAATTAATAATCCAAACCAAATAAAAATTATAGGTAATAATAATATAAAATACGTAAAGCATTTCTCTTGGCAAAAAATTGCTTCAGAAGAATTTACTAAAATAAAATCAATTTATGAAAAAAAATAAAGTAAGTTCTCTTAATATTTGGCAGAAACAATGGCAAATGTTTTCTAAAAATTTATCTTATCATTTAAACGATAAGGTTATTTACCATATTGTTAATCTATTTAACCAAAAAATTAAAAATATAAAGATAATTGAACTTGGAGCCGGCAGTGGTGGTGATATCCTTTATCTAAGTCAACTTGGAGCCAAAACTACCGCTTTAGATTTTTCTCAAGAATCAGTTTCTATTATCAAAAGTCGTGCTAAAACTCAAAAAATAAAAATTAAAACTGTTTGTCAAGATTGTCAAAAAACAGATTTACCAAACAATTATTTTGATTTGGTTTTTTCTGTTGGTCTTGTTGAACACTTCACTAAACCACTTCCAATTATTAAAGAACAAGTCAGAATCCTAAAACCAGGTGGTTATCTTGTAATAGATGTTCCTCAAAAATTCAATTTATACACCTTGGTCAAAAAAATTCGCATGGCCACAAAAACTTATCCTTTTGGCTGGGAAACAGAATATTCTGTTGCTAATTTAAAATCTTTTGGTCGGCAACTTGGTCTAAAAACAGTTTTTTATTATGGTCGTGACAGCGCTTTTACATTAAAACTTCCAAAGACTTGGCAAAAAACTTATAAAAAACTATTTTCACTTATTGAAAATAGCCAATTAGCTCCATACCTTTGTCTTAATTTGGGTTTTATTTATCAAAAACCAAAAAATTATGAAAACAAATAATCCTGAGGTTGCTGTCATTGTTTTAAACTTCAACGGCATTAATTTAATTGACGAGTCTCTTGGGTCAATGCTCAAACAAAATTTTAAAAAAATGCAACTTTATATGGCCGATGATGCTTCAACTGACAATAGCATCGATTATGTTTCCAAAAAATATCCATCAGTAAAAATTATCAAAGGCTTAGTCAACAGGGGAACCGCTGGAGTTAGTAATTTTTCCGTTTCTCAAATTACCGAACCTTATGTTGTTTTAGCCAGCAATGACATGTTTTTTGATAAAAATTGTATTAAAGAACTTTATAAAACCATAACTAAAAATAAAAAGATTGGTATTTGTACCAGTGTTCTTCTAAAACACGAAAAATTTCCATCAGACAATCTTTATCATGTCGATAATGCTGGTTTCGATGTCGACATCTTTGGTTTTATTAGTCCAAAATATCGAGATGAACCTCAAAAGAATCTTCCTAAAAAAGCTTTTGAAACTTTTGCTACTTGTGGTGGTTGTTTTATAATTAAAAGAGAAATTTATCAAAAGTTAGGTGGTTTTGATAATTCTTTTTGGAGTCTTTCCGACGATGTCGATCTTTGCTGGCGTACTCGACTTTTGGGTTATAAAATCTATGCCAATCCAAATTCTTTTTTACTCCATCATATGTCAGCCATTTTAAAAAAAGAAAAACAAGGAAAAACTCGCTATTTAAGTGAAAGAAATAATTTAACAATGATTTTAAAAAATTATTCCTTTCTTTCCTTGCTATTTATAATGCCTCTATATTTTATTATTGAATTAATGGAAATAATTTTTCATTTTATAAGCAAAAAATCTTATCTTTCAAAATCAGTTATTATGGCTATCATTGATAACATAAAAAAAATCAAAGAAACTCTTATTAAAAGAAAAGAAATTCAATCAACCAGAGTTGTTTCTGACTTAAAAATTTTTAAATTATTACGCAAATCTAGTATTAAATTTAGTCTTGTCTTTGGTTAATTAAATAAAAATGATAATATAAAAACATGCTCAAGGAAAAACTTGTTAAATTTATTTTTGCCCACCCATTAATTTTAGATATTTCAAAAAGTATTCTCTCAAATAAATATATAGTTAATAGTAATCTATATAAAAGCTTAGTTTTAAAAAAAGCCAAAAAATTAGACAGTTTTGGTATTAAATATCAAACAATATTTATCGAAACCACCCTGACTTGCAATTCTCGTTGTGTATTTTGCTATCACCACAAAAAAGTTTTAACTGGCACCATGACTATGGATTTATTTAAAAAAATTGTTGATGATTCTTATAAAAACGGAATAAAAAATGCCATTTTAAGTGTTTATGGCGAACCACTAGTTGATAAATATTTTTTTGAAAGAATTAGGTATCTTACTAAAAAAGGCATGACTTATGGATTTATTAGTAACGGGTCACTTTTAACCCCAGAAAAAACCGACAAATTATTATCATTGCCTGGATTAAATTTTATAAATTTTTCTGTTAACGGATATGCTTCTAAAATATATGAAAAAATGATGGTTGGTCTTAAACGCAATATTTCCTATAAAAATATACTTTACTTTTTGAAAATGAAAGAAAAACTCAAGCCAGAAATAATTGTAAATATTTCTACTGTTAAAAACAAAATTAACGAAAAAGATTTCACCTCATTTTTTAAGTACTGGAGCAGGCAAAAAGGTGTACATCAAGTTATGCCAATTGAGCTAAGACGATTAATGGGGGACGAAGAATATGATGGTGATTTAGGATCACTTGGGCCAATGAATCAAAAAAGTAATTGGCTTTCTCCTTGTGGACAAATTTGGAATTCTATTGTTGTTTATTATGATGGCAAAGTTACTGTTTGTTGCGATGATTTAGATTTACGACGTCTAATTATTGGTGATTTTACTAAACAAACATTTCAACAAATTGTTTCTAGTAATGAATTAAAAAAATTAAAAAAAATACATTTGTGCAATAAAAGAAAAGATCATCCAGTTTGTGGCAAATGTTATCGCAACAGTGTTTGGTTCGGCCAATAGTTTATATTTTTTTAAAAATATAAACAACAATCATTTCAATTCTAAGATATTTACGAATAATTTTTAATCCATTTCTTTTAGCCGCTTCTTCAAACCAATCTGGCATAAACCTAATTGTATCGATCGGCCATCGATGATATGGATATCCTGGTAAATGAGTCGCTACTATAAAAATTCCATCTTTATCAAGCAATTTAGTTAATTCTTGAAAATGAGGATATGGATTTAAAAGATGTTCTAAATTTGACTGACTAATGATCAAATTAAATTTTTCATTTTTTAATTGGCTAGGAGCATTTTTTTCGAAATCCCATTCTATATCAAAATTTCCATTAATACCAACCGTACTTATTTTTGACCTGCTTAGACTTTTTATTTTTTTAAGATATTTTTTAACATTTTTATCATCTCCATCTAAAAGTACTTTTTTAAATTGTTTCTTTATTCTTTTAACAAAAATGACTATTTCCGCTAAATATTGACCAGTAACATTTGAATTTTCTGAACCAAAACAAAAAGACTCTTTATATATTTCTTCTCTTTTTAAAAAAGTAAATTTACCATATAAACTGCTCATTTTCTTATAGTCCCTAAGACCATAATTTAAAAACCAAAGCATCGGCATATAAACTTTTATATAAATTTGAAGTACAAACCACTTTTTTATTTTATTCATTTTGCTATAAATTTAATTCAATATCGGTTCTAAAATATCTTTATTTTCCTCTATCCAATTAGAAATATCTCTAATTGTTTCTTCTGCATTC
>CAZOQV010000009.1:0-33897 GCA_964582365.1 uncultured Gammaproteobacteria bacterium
ATATAAAAACAAATTTTTTAAACATCAAATTAAAATTTAATATATCTTTTGGCTCCAATCCAACTGGCAATGAAACCTAAAGAAGCACCAATAAAAATTTCAACAGCAAGAAGAATTAGATAAAAAGTTATATTTAAGTCGATAAAAAGAACCGGTTGGAAGAAATTATTAATTGATTTTTGAGAAATTAAAGTAAGCAAAAAAGCAAAGATAAAACCGAAAATACTACCGAAAAGACCATATATAATTCCTTCTAAAAGAAAAGGGCTTTTGACATAAAAACTAGAAGCACCTAAAAGGCGGCTAATTTTAATCTCATCTTTACGATTGGTAATTTTCATACCAATTATGGTGACCATAGTAATAAAAGAGATTGAAGCAATGATTAAAATAATAATAAAACCAATTTTTCGAGTGGCGTTCGTCCAGTTTAATAAAGCATCAATAATATCTTTTTGATAAATGATTTCATCGATAATATCGGTTTTGGTGGAATAATTTTGATAAATTTGTTCCAATACATCGGGATCAGAAACAGTAACTTCAAAAGAAGCAGGTAAAATGCTGGCAGTAACCATTTCGGTTAAAAGAGGATTGCTTTTATTTTGTTCTTTATATATTGCTAAGGCTTTATCTTTGGAAACATAGGAAACTTCTTTGATTCCACTGTAATTTTGCAAATCTTTTTGAATATTATTAACTGCAATAGTATCAAGACCATCTTTTAAAAATAAAGTTACTTCTGGTTTAGTTTCAAAATATTTTAAGACAGAAGATAAACCAGAATTGACTATGGCAAAAATGGAAATAAAAAAGAAACTAAACAAGATGGCAAAAGCCGCAACCAAACTTTGAAAAGGAGAACGTCTAATGTGATGCCAAGTGGTTTTTAATTGACTCATTGTTTTTTTGAATGTTTATAATCTTTAATAATTTCACCTTCATCAATTCTGATAACTCTTTTACCCATTGATTCAACAATCTCGTTATTATGTGTAGTCATGATAACAGTGGTGTTATTTTCCTTATTAATATCTTTTAAAAGTTTAATAATGTTCCAAGAATTTTCTGGGTCTAGATTTCCAGTCGGTTCATCAGCAAGAATAACTTCTGGTTCAATAGCAAGAGCTCTGGCTAGAGAAGCCCGTTGAAGTTCCCCGCCGGCAAGTTGAGAAGGAAATAAAAATCGACGGCTACCAAGATTTACTTCTTTAATTACCTTATCGATTCGTGACGCAATTTTTTCTGGAGGATAATTAACAATATCCAAAATTAAGGCAATATTTTCTTCAACGGTTTTATCAGAAAGAAGTTGGTAATCTTGAAAAACTACCCCAATTTTACGACGAGTATTATTAATGTCGTGTTTATTCCCTTGAGAAAAATCAACATCACCTAATAAAATTTTTCCGGAACTAGGCTTAAGTTGATTTAAAATAAGTTTTAAAATGGTTGATTTGCCGGCTCCAGAATTACCAGTAATAAAAACAAATTCTCCTTGATCAATTTCGAAATTGACGTTTTTAAGGGCATAAACAATGCCAAATTTTTTATCAACTTGATCAAAGACAATTTTCATCTTTTGTTATTCTATTATTTTAATAACACCGACATCAAGAAACCATCCGGCCTTGGTAGAAGAATTAGTTTCTCCTTTAATTTCAACTTTTTTATCAATAAAAAGATCAAGATCGACAGTAGATGATGTTAAGGCTGCATTCTGAGTTTTACCACCTTCTCTTTGAAGAGTGTGGGTACCTTCACCATTAATACCACCTTTTACAATAGTGCCAGTGGCAGTATCAGTGAAACTTTTACCAATGTCACCATAAGATTGTCCAACAATTAAATCAGCAGAATCGGAAATATTTTCAGCTGAAGCAATATTTTGTTGGTCGTTAGTTATAGAAATACTATTATCAGAATCATTAAGTGGCCAAAAACGAGAAAGCCAAAAACCAGAAGTTATAGCTAAAACTATGATTATAGAAAATAATATTTTATTATTTTTAGATTTTTTCGGAGGAGGATTGGTAGTGATGGTTGTGGTGGGAATAATTTGAGGATTTTTAGATAAATTTGGGATATCCATGCTTATTTTTAAAAACTAATAATTTAGTATAACAAAAATTATAGTTTTTCCTAAATTGAATTACTAATTTTTCATAAAAAATAAAATTAAAAACATAAAATTTTTTTTGTAGTATAATTGGAATATTCGACCATATTATAATCAGCGTAAAAAATAGTGGAATATTTCCATGAAAACAAGAAAACCGATTAATGTTATTTATATCTCTACCTATATCCCTCAAAAATGTGGAATAGCTACTTTCACAAAAGACGTCACCACTGCTATCAATTTATTAAATCCCTATTCTTTGGCAGAAATAATATCAGTGGTCAAGGAAAGTGAAGATTTGGTTTTTCCTTGGGAAGTTAAACATAAAATTATCCGATCTGACTTAAATTCCTATATTGATGCCGCTAATTATATAAATGGTTCTAGTTGTGATTTGGTTTTAATTGAACATGAATTTGGTATTTTTGGAGGAAAGCGTGGGGACTATTTAAATACATTGTTGAAAATAGTAAAAAAACCAAAAATAATGACTTGCCACACGATTATTGATAATCCAAAAAACGAATGGGGACAAACTTTCAAAAAACTAATCAAAAATGTTGATGGTTTGACAGTTATGACTCAAACTAGTGCTAGAGAATTAACTGATTTATATGGATTTGATAAAAACAAAATTGCCATGATTCCCCATGGAACTCCTGATTTGACTTATAACGCAACAACAAAAATAAAAAAGAAAAAGAAAGTAGAAAATAGAATTGTTCTAGGTAATATAAATTTATTATCTGAAAATAAAGGAATTGATTATGCGATTGAAGCAGTGGCTGAGATTGCTAAGATATATCCTCAAGTTTTATATTTAATAATTGGACAAACTCACCCTAATCTTTTAGAAAAAGAAGGCGAAAGATATCGCGATTCCTTAAAAGAAAAAGTTAAAAAATTAGGTATTAAAAAGAATGTCAGATTTGTTAATAGTTATGTTCCTATAGAAGAATTAATAAACTGGTTAAAGGTAATTGATGTTTATATTACCCCTTATCTTGATCCTCAACAATCTTGTTCTGGGGCATTGGCTTATGCTGTTGGGGCTGGAAAATCATGTATTTCGACTGAATACTTATATGCTAAGGAAATTTTGGCTGATGGTCGAGGAATACTCGTCCCATTCAAGGATTCAAATGCAATTGCTCAAGCTGTTATTAATCTATGGAAAAATCAAAGTGAAAGAAAGGAAATGGAAAAAAGAGCTTATAAATATGGAAGATTTATGACATGGACAAGTGTGGCACTTCAGTATCTTGATTTTTTCGCTGAAATTCTTGAAAATGAATCAAAAGATCGATAAACAAATTGATTATTTAATAAATAAAACCGATAAGATAGGGCTGAGTGAACACTGTGTTTTAGATGTTCCAAATTATAAAGAAGGCTATTGCGTTGATGATAATGCTCGAGCTTTACAAGTTTGTTTGAGATTAAAAAATCAATATTCAGAGTTAGAAAATGTTTTGCCTGTTTACTTAAATTTTTTAAAATCAGCCTTAAAAGAAGACCATTTTAATAATGATTTAAATCCAGATTTAAGTTGGCAAAAAAGTGAAAATTTAGGCGAACATTATGGTCGAACGTTGGCGGCTTTAGGAGAATTAATTAAAACCGAACCTAAAGTAATTGATCTTTTTGATAAGATATATTCTCTTTTTGCTAAAAAAAATTCTTTATTTCCAAGAGTGTCGGCTCAAATAATTTTAGGATTGCAATATTATCAAACAACAGACATAAAAATCTGGGCTGATGCTTTAGTTGATAAATATCTGAAAGAAAAAACAGGATCTTGGAAATGGTTTGAGCCAATAATTTCTTATGATAGTGGACGTTTACCAATGGCTTTGTTAACAGCTTATAAAATTACTAATGAGAAAAAATACCTTCAAATTGGTTTAGAATCATTAGACTTTCTAACTATAAATATTTTTGATAAAAAAGAAAATTATTTCAATTTTCCCGGTAATGATGGTTGGATATCTGCAGACAGAAAAGCAATATTTGATCAACAACCGATTGAAGCAGGATCGATGGTGGAAACTTATGTTTTGGCTTATAAAATTACCAATAATTTTAAATATAAAAAATTAGCCATAATGGCTTTTGATTGGTATAGTGGAAAAAATATTTTAAAAACTAGTTTGATAAATTCTAAAAGTGGCGGAATTTATGATGGATTAACAAAAGAAGGAGTTAGTTTGAATTGTGGAGCAGAATCTGTTTTATCCTATCTTTTGGCTTATGAATCGATTCAGTCTATTTGATTTGATCTAAAACAAATTGTTGTAGACTTTGGTATTTTTCATCATTAGTTATAAAAACCCATTGTTTGGTGAATTTTGGTTTTTCAGGATGATAAATTACACCATCAGTTTTATTGGTTCCAATTGGTATTTCGATTTTATTAAGAGAAATGTTTAATAAATTTTCATTTAAAATTAAGGCAATTTGCAAGACATCAGTATCGGAAAGAGTTTTAGGGATATTTTCCCAAAAGAAATAAAGATTTTTTAATTGAGTAAAATCATTAACCAAATCCCCTGTTTTAATTTTTACCAAAAGAGCTTCAATTAATAATTGTTGACGTTCGATACGACCAATGTCAGTACCGCCATTAATGGCAGTTTCAGCACTTTTTCGTGAACGAACAAACTCGGTAATATTAGTGGAATCTAAGTGATTCCAACCATCAGAAAAGGAAATCGTTTTATAGATTGGGATTTTAGGTGATGGATTGTCAATATAGTCTTGATTTGGATATTTATCGTCGGTGAAACCTTTTTCTAGATAAATATCAACACCACCAATAATGTTGACAAAATTAATTAAATCTTGAGTATTAATAATTACGACATGATCGATGTTTTGACCATAAAGAGTGGAAAAATTAGATTTTAAAAAATCAAATTTGTTTTCATTAGATTCAAGAGCTAACGGATAAAGACCGTTTATTTTGACATTTTTTTCATAAAACCAAAGATCACGAGGAGTGGAAATTAAATTAAACTTAAAAGTTTTTAAATTTAATGAGGCAAAAATAATGGTGTCGGTAGCGGTAGTTTTTTCCAAAGCATCGTTACGTTCATCAAGACCAAGAATTAAAAAATTAATTTTGTCTTTTGACTGATAAGAGTTATGTTTAACTGCTTTGTGAGTAGTTTCGATTAAATAATTTGGATTTTTGCCGATTGATTTAGAAATCAGACTGGAAAAAATAGCAACTGAAATAATAATTAAAAAAACTAAAACGAGAAATATTTTTAAGATTATTTTTAAAAATTTCATATTTATAATTTTAATTCAGCTTCAATAAAAGCATTTAAATCACCATCAAGAACACCAACCGTATCTGATGTTTCATATCTGGTACGTAAATCTTTAACCATTTTATAAGGGTGTAGAACATAAGATCTAATTTGATGACCCCAACCAGCGACAACATTTTCACCTTTAATATCTTTTTTTTCTTGACTTTGTTTTTCTTGCTCAATAGCCCAAAGTTTGGACAATAAAACTTCCATGGCCAGATTTCGGTTTTGTTCTTGAGAACGTTGACTTTGAGAACTGACGGCAATGCCAGTGGGCTTGTGGACGATACGAACAGCAGTAGAAACTTTGTTGACGTTTTGGCCACCGTTGCCACCTGATCTAAAAGCAGAAAACTCTATATCTTCTGGTTTTATGACAACAGTATCGTCGTTTGAAATGACTGGAGAAACTTCAACTTTAGCAAAAGAAGTTTGACGAAGTTGGTTGGCATTAAAAGGAGACAAACGAACTAAACGATGAGTGCCGCCTTCGTGTTTTAAATAACCATAGGCATAATTGCTGTAAACTTTAAAATAAACAGATTTGATACCAGCTTCTTCACCAGGAGTAATATCAACTAAATCATATTTCCAATCTTGGCGTTCAAAATACTTCATATACATACGCTGTAACATTGAAGCCCAATCCATAGCTTCAGTACCACCTTGACCAGAATGAATTGAAAAAATAGCATCATTTTTGTCGTATTTTCCGGATAAAAATGTTTGAAGCTCTAATTTGGAAATTTTATTTTCTAAATCGATTAATTGAGAATCCATTTCGTTTTGGAGACTAGAATCAGGTTCGTTGGCCAAAAGAGTTTCAAATTCCTCTAAATTTTTAATATCCAATTCAATAGAATCAATATTTTGAATATTTTTTTGAAGATCGGAAATATTCTGAAGAATTTCTTGGGCCTTATCTGGATCTTGCCAAAGATTCTGATCTTCTGATTTTATTTTTAAATCTTTTAAACTGGCTAAATTATCATCATAAGATAATTTAGTTTTCAAAACGGCTAATTTAGATTTAAGATCATTAAGTGAAGACATAATTATTGCGAGTCAATACTTTTAAGAGTGTTTTGATAAATATTATCGATAATCATTTTTTGAATTTCTTTTATTTGTTTTTGAGGAAAATCAATACTAGCCTCTTTGATTGAATTTATTTTTTCTTGAACAAAAAGTACGGCTTGGTTTTGGTTTAAATTTTCTAATTGTTTTCGGCTTTTCTCTGGAATTGAATTATAAATATTATTGGAAATTTCGGTGGTTTTTCCAAGTATAAAATTACTTTGATTTTCATCGAGAGAAAGGGTCGGATCTGTTTTCATTGAAAAATTTAGTTTTTGATTAGAAATTAAAGAAATTAGAAAAAAGATAATAACACAAAAGATAATTAATCTGATTAAAGATTGAAAAGTAAACTTAGTGTGTTTTTTTTTGGACACAACATAATTTTAACATTAAGTTTACTTTGATTTTTCAGACAGATAGTCAATTATCGGAGTATCGCCAATAAGACATTGGTTGTTTTCTTGATCGATGAAAAAAGGAACCGACAACCCTTGGGGGGTTAATTGATCAGGGCAAACCTTTTTAACCATATCGGAAAAAACAACAGCATTGGATTTATTTTCATAAACTTCAAGTTGACTGATGGCTAATTTTTGATCAATTTGATTGGTGGAAATAAATTCTTCAACAACTTTGCAATGAGGACAAGTCGTGCCGTAAAATAGGACTAAATTTGAAGTTGTTGTTGGAACTGGAGTTGGGGTTGAAATAAGAGAATCTGGTTTTTTAGAAGTTAATAGATAAAAACCAACTAAAACAGCGATAATAATTAAAATTGTCGTTATTTTTTCTTTCATTTGGTTTTAGTGGTGATATCAATAATTTTGTCACCTTGTTTAATTTTATCTAAAACATCAAGACCGGAAACAACTTCGCCAAAATTAACATAATCACCAGTTAGATGTTGGCAACCTTGGGTATCAAAACAAATAAAAAATTGACTATCGTTACTAATAGCTTTATTGCCACCACGAGCCAGACCGATAGTTCCTCGAACAAATGGAATATTGTTAATTTCTGAAGCAATTTGACCGCCACCAGTTCCAGTTCCTAATGGGTCTCCACCTTGAGCCATAAAACCAGGAATGACTCGGTGGAAAGTTAAATTTTTATAAAAACCAGAATCGGCTTTTTTGATAAAATTAGCGACAGTATTTGGGGCATCTTCGGCGTATAATTTCAAGACAATTTGACCATCTTTAGTAGTAACGGCAACTAAAGTTTCACCGTTAGGAGTGGTGGCTGAAGTTGGAATAGTTGAGGGAGTATCCGTTGGGGAAATATTTGGAGTCATATTTAGATCTAAATTTGTTTTTGTTTCTTTTTGGGTACAAGCAGAAAGAAAAACAGATGAAATAATAATTAAACTAATAAATTGAAGTTTGTTTTTTAAATTCATAATAGTTATTTTAGCAAAATTAAAACTCTTTTTTCACCATTATTAATATCTTCTTTTTTATTTGAATCAGGAAAATCGTGAATACTTTCCATTAAGAGATTGTATGAATATTTAAAATAAGCACCGGCTTTGGTACCAACATCATGAACAATAAATTTTTGTTTGCTGTCGTCGTAGCCAAGAATAACCAGACTGTGATAATAAGGGCCGCCAGAATTAAAATGTTTGTTTTCCTGATATAAAATTTTGCCACTGGCAGGAACAATAATGGGGATATCTTGGGCTAGATATTTTTTTAAATCATCAATAGTTGGATTATCGATGGTTTTGGTTTTGTAATTTAAATATTCTTGGGCAATGATCGTCATTTGAGAAATGTTTACATCGCTGGTGAAATTTTGAGTGTTTTCAAATTCAATCATTTTTAAAATGGCATCACGGTTTTCTTCGGTGGTAATTGAATTTATATTTTTATAAAAATAATCGACAGTTAAAATAGCAGCTTCTTCACAAGCGTCTTGCCAAGGTTCATCCCAGTTTTTTTCTGGAGCTTGTTGGACAAAAGCGGTCTGAATTTGATGTTTATCTGGAAGACCTGATTCAAGAATTTTTGTTGGTTGGGGAGCGATAGTTTCTTTGACTTCTTGGATTTTTTCAACCGTTTGAGTAATCTTATTTTCGATCTTGAAAGGAGTGATTTTCTTGAAGAAAAAGAAAGGAATTAGAAATAACAAAAAGACTAAGGTTATTAATAGTTTTTTAATCATATGCTCCATTATAAACTTAACCTAAATAATTGACAAAAGTGGCTAAATGCGATATTATAGGTTGTTTTAATAAGAAATTATTAAGAACAAATAGAAGATTAAACACCGCGTTTAAAACTTTATTTTTAGAGCAGTTGCTCTTTTACATATATAATTTGTTTTTATAAAAAATGTTTGGAGGAAGAATATGGTTTTTACGTTTAAAACGGTTGTTATTTTTTTGTTATTTTCATTAGCTCTTGCGATACTGTTTGTATATATAATAATAAAGTTAGCGAAAGAAATAGTAAAAATTATGGAAATTATGGAAATTAAAAAAATAAAAAAATACCTGGAATCCAAAAACATTTATGTAACAGTTTCTGAAATATCAAAATTGTCAAAGAAAGAGAGAGTGAGCTTATTGAAATTATAAAAACAAACAAATAAGGTAAAAGAAATGGGCACTTGGAGATAAAATGAAAATACGGTATGTAATACCAATTCATTTAATCAAAAAGTGCCCTTTCTCTTGTAAAATTTCAATATTATAGTACAATCTACGAATGCCCAAATTTACGGATATTAAAAATATTGCAGTGATCGCCCACGTTGATCATGGTAAAACCACGTTGGTGGATGCAATGTTAAAACAAACTCACACTTTTAGAGATAATCAGGCCGAAATGACTGAAGATCGAATTATGGATTCTAATGATTTGGAAAGAGAAAAAGGAATCACAATTTTATCTAAAAATACTTCTGTTTTTTACAAAGATACTAAAATTAATATCATTGATACACCAGGGCACGCTGATTTTGGTGGTGAAGTAGAGAGAGTCTTGAATATGGCTGACGGAGTTTTATTGATCGTAGACGCGGCTGAAGGTCCCCTTTCACAAACTAAATTTGTTTTAAAAAGAGCTCTGGATTATAAACTTAAAGTTATTTTGGTAATTAACAAAATTGACCGAAAAGATCAAAGAGTTAAAGATGTGGTGGCTGATGCTGAAAATTTATTTTTATCTTTAGCTGATGATCCAGAACTTTTAGATTTTCCAATTGTTTACGCGGTTGGACGCGACGGAAAAAGCTTTTTGGAAATGCCTGAATCAATTGAACAACCAGCTGATATGATGCCTTTGTTTGATACTATTTTGAAAACTGTTCCTAGTGCTCAGAAAGATGAAGATAAGCCTTTTCAAATGTTGGTTTCGGCTTTTGAAAAAAATGAATATTTAGGAAGATTAGCTTTGGGAAGAATTAACCAAGGAAGTGTTAAAAAGAGTGATTATATCTCAGTGGTAAAACCTGATCAAAAAGTGATTGGTAATTTTAAAGTGGAAAAAATGTATGTAAATGAAGGAATTACTAAAGTTGAAGTTTCCGAAGCTTCAAGTGGAGAAATAGTCTATTTATCGGGTATTTCAGGAATTGAAATTGGACAAACTTTGACTTCAGTTAATTATCAAGTAGCTTTGCCTACTATTGAAATTGCAGAACCAACATTGAAAGCTAGTTTTGGACCTAATACTTCTATTTTTGCCAGAGAAGAATCAAGATTTTTAACCAGCCGTGAACTTAAAGCCAGATTAAATGAAGAAGTAGAAACTAATTTGGGATTAAAAATTGAAGATGACCCAAATGATGCTATTAGAGTTTTGGTTTCTGGTAGAGGTGAATTACATTTAGCTGTTTTAATTGAAAAATTACGACGTGAAGGTTACGCTATGGAAGTAGGTAAACCTGAAGTTATTTTAAAAACAATTGATGGAAAAATTTGTGAACCATTTAATGAAATGACTATTATTACTCCCGATGAATATGTAGGAACAATTACCTCTGAATTAGGTCAAAGAAAAGGAGAAATGTTAGATATGCAAACTGATGAAAAATATGGAACTAAAATGACTTACAAAATCAGTGAAAGAAATGGTTTAGGTTTAAGAAATGCCTTAATTTCGGCAACTAAAGGAACTGTTTCGATTAATACTCTCTTTTCTGGTTACGAAGCAAAACAAGAAGAAACTAAAAAAGAAAGAAACGGAGTGATGATCGCTTTTGAAACAGGAAAAGCTTTGTCTTTTGGGTTAGATTTAGCTCAACATCGTGGAACTAATTTCATTGGTCCAAATGAACAAGTTTATGAAGGACAAGTGGTTGGTTTGAGACCAGTTGATGGAGATTTGGAAATCAACATTTGTAAAGGTAAACATTTGACGAATACTCGTTCGGCGGGAAATGATGACAATATCGTTTTAGCTCCGGCAGTAAAATACTCTATTGAAGAATCTTTGGATTTTATCAATAGTGATGAGTTTATTGATGTAACTCCAAAAAATGTTCGATTAAGAAAAAGATTGTTGACTAAAGTTGACCGAGTTAGATCACAGAGAAAAAATAATTAATTTTGATTGTCAGGGTTGATTGTTTTTTCTTCAATTTTGATTTGAGGAGCGATAATTTTTTCAAAATCAATTTGGCTCATGGTATTTTCAATCCATTTGGAGACAGAAGAGGTAAAATTAAACTGGGAAAAAAAATAAATTGCGACTGAAGCTATAATGATGGTACCAAAAATAGTACCAAGCGAATGAAAAGTTCCATTAATAAAACTTGAAAATGAAACCTTACTTAATTTAGTTAATTTATCTAATCTTTGATTTAACTTTTTAAGTTCGATTAATATTTCTGCGTTTGTGGTATCCATGGCTTTTATTTAATTTTAATAGTATCTAAAATTTCTAATAATTGATTATTTTCGACTTTAATATGTGGAATTGAGCTTAAAACAGGTTGAATATTGTCTTTTTGAGATCGAGGAATGATATGAATATGAGCATGGGGAACTTCATTACCCATGGTAAGAAAACTAATATATTCTGGATTTAAAGGCGAATTTTTAATAGTTAGAGCTATTTTTTGGGCTGCTTGCCAATATTCACCAGAATTAGGAACGTCGTAAACCCAACGATAGTGATTTTTAGGGATTAATAAAACATGACCAAGAGAAACTGGATTGATGTCAAGAAAAGCTAAAAAATTATCATCTTCGTAAACCTTATGACAAGGAATCTCCCCTTTTACAATTTTACAAAAAATACAATCGGACATGATTATATCTTACCAATTTTTGGATAAGTTTTTTTGATAGTTTTAATGACGAGTTTTTTGGCGTCGTCGAGAGAAGTATCTTTTAAAACTAAACCAGCGGCAGCTTTGTGACCGCCACCACCAAGAGCAACAGCAACTAAGCTGAGATCAAATTTAGAGGCATCACGAGTACGAAAACTAACTTTTATGTTATTCGTTTGATGCTCAATGATGGCAACACCAATTTGCCAACCAGTAATTGATTTAAGAATGTTGGCAATTTCAGAACTACTAATAACGGTTGGATTAAGGTTATTATCCTTAATATTTTGATGACTTAGAGAAGCAACAGCGACACTGTCGGAAAAATGAGTTTCAACTGTGCTTAAAATTAAAGATAAAAATTTGAGACGATCAGGATGATCGTTATTTTCGATGTCAAAGATTAATTTAGGGAAAGCTGGGTAAATCGCAGCAAGCTTGGCAGCAATTTGAAAAGTTTTATCGGTAGTTCCAGAATATTTAAAACCACCAGTATCGGTGTACATACCAACAAAAAGACAAGCGGCAACTTCCGGAGTAATTTTAACTTTATTAGATTCAAATAAATCAAAAATTAATTGACAAGTTGATGGGTAAGAACTGTTAATTAAATTAATATCGGCCAGACCAGAATTGGAAGCATGGTGATCAAAGTTAATAGTTTTGAGAGTTTTGGGAAATTCGATTGTTTTGATTCGAGAAATCTGGTTTAAGGCGGCGATATCATTGATGATAAATAAATCAAATTTAGATAAATCAAGATCGAAAAAATTTTGATTGGTAATTTTTAAAACACCAGGAAGAGTAACAAAATTATCAGGTAACTGAGAATCACCAGAGATAAGAGTGACTTTTTTGCCCATTTTAGTAAGGGCGTGATATAAGGCTAAATTACTGCCAATTGAATCACCGTCTGGGCTGGGGTGGAGAGTCATTAATATCTCTTTAGATTTTTTAATTTCTAACCAAGCTCTTTTGCCAGATAATTTTGAATTGAACATGGTTTTATTTTATCAGTTTGTTGTAAAATAATGTATATGAATACACTTGTAACTACAAAAGAACTATTTAAAAAAGCTTTATCTGGAAAATATGCGATTGGAGCTTTTAATATTAATAATATGGAACTACTTCAGGGAATTGTGGCGGCTGGCGAAGAACTAAAATCGCCATTGATTTTACAAGTATCGGCTGGAGCTAGAAAATATGCTAATAGCAAATATTTAATTAAATTAGCGGAAGCGGCTTTAGAAACTTCAAACATTCCAATTGCGTTACATTTGGATCATGGTGAAGATTTTGAAATTTGTAAAGCTTGTATTGACGATGGTTTTTCTTCGGTGATGATTGATGCTTCTAAATTCGACTTTGAAGAAAATATTAGATTAACTAAAGAAGTGGTAGATTATGCCCATAATAAGGGAGTAGTCGTAGAAGCAGAATTGGGGAAATTAGCTGGAATTGAAGATGCAATAGCAGTAGAAAGCGCAAACGCAATTTATACAGATCCTTTTAAGGCTAAAGAATTTGTGGAAAGAACAGGGTGTGATTCTTTGGCGGTAGCAATAGGAACAAGCCATGGAGCTTATAAATTTAAAACTGAACCAAAATTAGATTTTGATAGATTAATAAAAATTAAAGAACTTTTAGGGTGGGAATATCCTTTGGTTTTACATGGATCTTCGAGTGTACCAACTGAAATAGTTAAAATTTGTAATGATTTTGGTGGTCAAATTATGGATGCAAAGGGTGTACCTGAAGAAATGTTGGCAAAAGCAAGTACGATGGGAGTAACTAAAATTAATGTGGATACGGATTTGAGATTAGTTTTTACTGGGCAAATTAGAAAATTCTTTAGCGAAAATCCGGCCGAATTTGACCCAAGAAAATATTTAGGTCCGGCTAGAGATGCGGTAAAAGAATTGGTAATGAAAAAAATTAAAGTTTTTGGAAGTGAAAATAAAGCTTAAATATTTAGTTTTAGCTTAATCTAAATTCGAGTTTTTCTCGATCGTAGACGTGAGTTGTTTCAATAAATCTAATTTTACCCGATTGAGTGCTCATGACTAAACTATTAGTTCTGGCGCCACCACCAAAAAATCTGACTCCTTTAAAAATATCACCATCAGTAACTGCAGTAGCACAAAAAATTACAGTTTTACCACTGGCTAAATCATTTTGAGTATAGATTCTATTTGGTTCACCTCCCATCTTGATTAATCTGGCTTCTTCTTCTTTGTTTCGAATCCAAAATCTAGCGTGCATTTCACCCTTAAGACAGCGAACGCCAGCAGCAGAAATGACACCTTCTGGGGCAGCACCAATGCCCATAACAGCATGAATTCCTGAACCACCCATACAAACAGCAACTCCTGGAATTAAATCACCATCAGGAATCAACTTAACCCTAGCACCGGCCTTTCTAATATCAGAAATTAGAGTTTGGTTGCGGTCACGGTCTAAAACTACAATAACTAAATCAGAAACACTACGATTTTGAACTTTAGCAATTTCTTTTAAGTTTTTTTCAACAGAAAAATCTAAAGAAACTTTTCCAGCGGCGTGAGCTCCAACAATAAGTTTTTCCATATACATATCTGGGGCGTGAAAAAGACCATTTCTTTCTGAAGCGGCTAAAACCGAAACTGACCTGGCTCCAAAAATAGCGGCAGCATTGGTATTTTCTAATGGATCAATGGCTATATCAATCTTTAGACCCTTACCAGTACCTACTTTCTCACCAATAAAAAGCATAGGGGCTTCATCTCTTTCCCCTTCGCCAATAACAATTTGACCATCAAAATCAATTAGATTAAAAAGCTCTCTCATTATTTTTACAGCTTCAAAATCAGATTTTTCTTTGTCGCCAAATCCGGCAGTGTGAGCAGCAGCAATAGCGCCCATTTCGGTTACATGGGATAATTCTAGCGCCAAAGAAGATTCATTTTGGTAAGTTAATTTTGGGTCACACTTAGTGACAGCACGTTTTATATTAAACATATTTTTTTAAATTATTAATATGACTGTATTTTACTCTGATTATTATCCAAATTTTGGATAACAACATTTTTTATATTTTTTACCAGAACCGCAAGGGCATGGGTCGTTGCGGCCGACTGTTTGGTCGTTTTTAATTGTTTCTTGTTTTGGAGGTAGCTCTGGCTCAGTTTCTGGAGTTTCAGACATAGAATCTCCCCTACCTTCGGTGATATTTTTAGGAACATTAACAGGAGCAGCAACCGGTTCAAGTCGGAATAATTTACGAACTAAATTATATTCAAATTGGGCCATTAATTTTTGGAACATTTCATAACCTTCTTTTCGATACTCAATTAAAGGATCTTTTTGAGCGTAGCCTCGAAGACGAACACCATCACGTAAATCATCAAGGGCAGTTAAATGTTCAACCCACAAAGGATCGAGAGTAGAAATAATAGCAAAAGTGGTGATACTGTCGGCTAAATCAGCACCAAAATAACCGACTCGTTGCTGCCATTGATCAGTGAGAGTTTTGATTAAAAATTCAGAAACATTTTCAACTTTTTCTAATTGTTTTTTAAGGTCAGCACGTTGACGAGGATCGAGAGGTAAAATTTCAGAAAATTCTAAAATAACTTTTTCAAAATCTATTTTCCCAGTTTCATAATTTGAATTGATGGAAACAATGGAATTAATTTGTTTTTCGATGTTACTAAAAATTGTTTCTTTATTTTTTTCTGGGTTTTCTTTTTGATTTAAAAGAGTTTGATCGCGCAATTGATAAACAATAGTTCGTTGTTTATTAATAACATCGTCGTATTCGACCAAATTTTTACGAGAATCAAAATTAAAACCTTCAACTTTAACTTGAATTTGTTCAATAACTCGGGAAACTAAGGGATGAGTTAAAGGGACATCGTCGGGCATATTGAAACGAGTCATAAGAGAACTAATTTTTTCACCACCGAAAACACGCATTAAATCATCATCGAGAGCAACATAAAATTGAGAAAAACCAGGATCACCTTGACGACCGGAACGACCACGAAGTTGATTGTCAATACGACGAGATTCATGACGTTCGGTACCAATAACACAAAGACCACCGAGAGACAAAACTTCATCGTGGTCTTTTTGCCACTTTTCTTTATCAACTCCATCTTTTGGCCCACCAAGAATAATATCGACACCACGACCAGCCATGTTGGTAGCAACCGTGATGGCACCTTTTTTACCAGCTTTAGAAATAATTTCGGCTTCAGATCGGTGATTTTTAGCATTTAAAACTTGATGAGGCAAACCTTTTCGTTTAAGAAGACTGGAAACAATTTGATTTTTTTGAATTGAAGTGGTGCCAATTAAAACAGGCTGACCAAGTTTATATTTTTCTTCAATAAAATCGGCAACAGCCGCATATTTGGAACGTTGTGATTTAAAAATTAAATCACCTTGATCAATTCTTTTTTTATCTTTATTGGTAGGAATGGAGACAACATCGAGATTGTAGATTTTTTTAAATTCTTCAGATTCGGTAGTAGCAGTTCCAGTCATTCCAGCTAATTTTTTATAAAGACGAAAATAATTTTGAAAAGTAATAGTGGCCCAAGTTTGGGATTCTTGTTGAACTTTAACCCCTTCTTTGGCTTCGACGGCTTGATGAAGTCCATCAGACCAGCGACGGCCAGTCATCATGCGGCCAGTGAATTCATCAACAATAATTATTTCGCCATCTTTGACAACATAATCTTTATCTTTGTGAAAAATAGCACGAGCTTTAATGGCGTTTTCGATATAATGAATTGTTTCAAAAGATTCTTCATATAAATTATTGACGTTTAAAACTTTTTCAACTTTACGAATGCCGTATTCAGAAAGAGTGGCGGAACGGGTTTTTTCATCGATAACATAATCAGTTGGTTGAAGATCTTCGGCAATTTTGGCAAATTTGTAATATTTATCGACTGGTTGATTATTAGGAGAAGAAATAATTAAAGGAGTTCGGGCTTCATCGATTAAAACAAAATCAACTTCATCAACAACGGCAAAATTATGACCTCGTTGAACAACCCGACCTTGATCTGGAGCCATGTGATCACGTAAGTAATCAAAACCAAACTCGTTATTAGTTCCATAGGTGATATCGGCTAAATAAGCCTCTTGGCGAGTAACAGGTTTCAAATGAGATAAACGCTCATCAATAGTTTCACTAGGATCGGTATAATCTAAATCTAAAACAAAAGATTGTTCATTGACAATACAAGAAGTGGAAATACCTAAGAATTTAAGGGCTTTTGGATACCAGCCAGCACCGACACGAGTTAAATAATCATTTGGAGTGACGATATGAACACCTTTTTCAGTTAAGGCGTTTAAATAAGCCGGAAAAACAACAGAATGAGTTTTTCCTTCACCAGTTTTTTGTTCAGCAATGGCTCCTTGATGAAGAGTGATGGCGGCTATTAACTGAACGTCGTAAGCTCTTTCGCCAATAATACGACGAATGGCTTCACGAACAACAGCGTAAGCTTCGGGTAAAATATCATCAAGAGTTTTACCTTCTTTTAAAAGTTCCTTAAAATAAATGGTTTTCTGGGAAAGTTCACTGTCTTTTAATTTAGAAATTTCTGATTCAAAATCGTTAATTTTTTGAATAATTGGTTTGTACGAATTAACGCGACGGAGATCTTCATTAAACAAATTTTTAAATGCTTCAAACATACTATAGTTTATCAAGTTTATAAAGTTATAAAGTTTATCAAGTTGGAATTAAAAAAATCACCATCTGGACCTTTCTAGCCTTTCGAAAAGAAAGGCCCAGAATGAGGTGGCTCCTCTAGCTATTTTTGGGCCTAATAATCTCGAAACCGCAAAGCGGCTGTAAGACTTTCGGAATTTTTACACTACCGTCAGCTTGTTGATGATTTTCAATAATGGCCAAAACGGCACGATCGGTAACTAAGGTAGCGTTCAAAATATGAACGAATTCATTTTTACCTTCGATTTTAACTTTAGTGTTTAAACGACGGGCTTGGTAATCGCCACAATTACTGCAAGATTGAGTCTCGCGGTAAGTGTTTTGACTAGGAAACCAAGTGTTGATGTCATACATACGACGATTTGGTTGAGGTAAATCACCAGTACAGGCTTTGACGATTTGATAAGGTACTTCTAATTCTTGCATTAATTCCTCTTCATTATTTAACATTTCTAAACACATGGCATCAGAAATTTTATAATCAGGCAAAGTAAAAACATTCATCTCAACTTTATTAAAGAAATGGACACGAAGCATACCTTTCATGTCTTTACCATAAGTGCCAGCTTCTCGTCGAAAACAAGGAGAGTAATTAATATATTTAATTGGGAAAGATTTGGCATCTAAAATTTCGTCCATATGATATGGAACAACAGAATGCTCGGAACTACTGATAAAAATTAAATCGTCTTCAGGAATGGAATAATAAGCTCCCATTAAGTTTTTATTACTGGCATAACCACATTTCCATTCAGTGTCACTTTTAATCATGACAGGAGGAATCATACCAATAAAATCTTTTTTAGCTAATTTATTAAAAGCATAATGCATGACGGCCATTTCTAAAATGGCACCTTGACCTTTGAAATAACCAAAACGAGAACCGGAAATTTGAGCGGCTTTTTTAATGTCGATGATATCTAATTTTTCACCAAGATCAGCATGATCGAGTGGTTGAAAATCGAATTTAGGAATTTCACCAACAGTTTTGTAAACAACATTTTCAGAATCATCTTTACCAATTGGAGTGTCTTCAGATGGAATATTGGGAATTTCTTCAAGAATAGAATTTTGCTTGTCTTCTATTTCTTTTAGTTCAGTTTCTAAGGTTTTTAATTCTTCCTTGATTAAGGATAATTCTTTTAATTGTTCATCTGTTGGCTTACCTTTTAAACTACGATTAAAAACATTTTGTCGGGAACGAAGCTCTTCAACTTTAACAAGAATTTCTCGGCGACTGGTTTCAAATTCTAAAACTTTGTCGGCAAGCGTAGGATCTTTTTGGCGATTTTTAAGCGCGGTTCTAACGAGGTCGGGCTGTTGTCGAAGTAAATTTACATCAATCATTTGATGCTTTTATTGTAACAAAAAGAAAAGAAAATAAATCCCGTAATTTCATCGCAAATAAAAAACCCACCCCCAACCCCTCCCTTGACAAGAAATTTTTACTGGATTTTGCGATTAATTATAACCCAATTTCTGGGGCGATTTGTTGCATGGATGTTAAACAAATTTCAATGAATTTTTCGAGAGGAATATTTAGACCTTCTTTTAATTCACATTTGGAAACTTCATCGCGACGAGTGCCGGCAGCAAAGCGAGGTTCTTTTAAAAATCTTTTTAAAACAGAACTGACTTTAACGCTAGATAATTTTTTATCTGGATAAATAAGAGCCGTGGCCACAATTAAGCCAGTTAAACTGTCGGCGCAAAAAATTGACCATTGGGCTTTGGAAATTGCTTTGACAGCAGAAATTTCTGGGGCGTGGGCTTTAACTATTTTATCGACAGAATCGGAAATTTCTAAATTTAATTTTTGTAAAGCTTCTTTGGTTTTATTAGGATGAAATTCTTTAAGTTCGCCGACGTAATCAATATCGTGAATTAATCCAGCTAAAAGCCAATCTTCTTTGGGTGCTTCGTTTTTGTCCAATTGATTATTTTGATCTAAATAATCATAAATTCCACCCATACAGGCTTCAAGAGCCAAAGAATGAAAATAGATATTTTTTTCTAAGGTTTTGGCAACGGCATCTTTATAAGTTTGTCTGTTTATCATATTTATTTATTAAACAATTTCCAAACACCTTCGGAAACAACTTCTAATTTATCACCGTCAATTTTGATGGCTGAATTATCATCCAAACAATAAATTGGATATTTATAATTTTTAGATTTTTTTTCTAAATTGGCAAAAGTGGATTCGGGCATATATTTATTATTAATGTGAGGTTCGACCATAAAATCAACAAAAGATAATCCTTTATCTGATATTTTTTGATGAATTTTTTGCGCAAAAACTTTTTCTGATTTAGAATTTAAAATACTTGGGGTTACGATTAAACTCCCAGCACTGGCACCAATATAAATTTTAGTTGTTAATAATTCTGGCAAAATTTCAGATAAACCGGATTTGTTGAACCAATACATTAAATGATAAGTGTTTCCGCCTTCGACATAAATAATATCCACTTCCTTTAATCTTTCTAGCCAAATTTCTTTTGGAAGAGCGGAAATATCAACAATATCAATACTATTAAAATTAAGATTTTTAAGTTGAATTAGATCTTCGATAAACCAATCTTTTTTATCGCCTGATTCTAAATTGGCAGCGGTAGGGATAAAAGCAATTTTTAATTCAGAAAATGGTTTAATAACCAATTCTTGTAAGGCTTTAATAATTGATTTATTTTCAAAACCACCTGAAGTCAGAAGTAATTTCATAAATTATTTTACTCTTCCTTTCTCATTGAAGGAAACAAGATGACGTCTTTGATGGTGGCGGAATCGGTGATGAGTTGAGTGAAACGGTCAATGCCCATGCCCCAACCGGCGGTGGGTGGCATGCCGTATTCAAGAGCGCGGATATAGTCTGAATCAAATTGGGACGCAATTTCAGAGCCTTGATCAGCTAATTTTTGTTCATCCAACCAACGATCGGCTTGATCTTTGGGATCATTTAATTCGTTGTAGGCTTTTAAAAATTCAGTGCCACAGGCAAGTAACTGGAAAGAAGCAATTTTAGTTGGATCATCAGCTTTACGTTTGGCCAAGGCAATCATTTCAGCTGGATAATCCATCACAAAAGTTGGTTCAATAATACCTGGACGGACATGTTGTTTATATAGTTCGTCGAAACAAGCACCGAGACCATAAACACCCTTAAGATCCAATTTCCAATTTTCAATTTTCAATGCCTCTTTAAATTCTTCCTCTGTTTTAATTTTGTTGATGTCAATTTTGGTTTTATCGAAAATAACATCTCTAAAAGTAATTCTTTTGATTGGTTTGGAAAAATCTAATTCGGTGCCTTGGAAAGAAATCTGAAGACTATTCTTAGTGACCATTAATAAATCTTTAATTAATTCTTCGGTAAATTTCATTAAAACTTCATAGTCGACATAAGCCCAATAAAATTCAATTTGAGTAAATTCTGGATTATGAAAACGAGAAACACCTTCATTTCTAAAATCACGACTAACTTCATAAACTTTTTCAAAACCGCCGACGATAAGGCGTTTTAAATATAACTCATTGGAAATGCGAAGATACATATCCATGTCGAGTTCATTATGGTGAGTGATGAAAGGTTTAGCAGCGGCACCGCCGTAAACTGGTTGTAAGACCGGGGTTTCGACTTCCATAAAACCGTGAGTATCTAAAAATCGGCGTATTTCGGATAAAACTTTAGTTCTGGTTTCAAAAATTTGTCGAGATTCCGGATTAACAATTAAATCCACGTAGCGTTGACGGTAACAATCTTCCTGATCTTTTAGACCATGAAATTTTTCAGGAAGTGGTCGGATATTTTTGGCTAAAATTTGAAAATCGGTGACATTAATAGTAATTTCTCCGGCTTGAGTTTTAAAAATTTTTCCAGAAATTGAAACAATATCTCCTAAGTCCAACAATTTGGTTTCAGACATTTTTTCATTTAAAGTGTTTTGCTGAAAAAAAATCTGAATTTTTCCAACTCGATCTTGAAGATCGGCAAACATAATTTTACCGTGACCACGAAGAGACATAAGACGACCAGCAACCAAAACCGACTGATCCATTTTTTCCTTAGCTTCTAAGGTGCTAATTTTGTTTTCAAGATTTGGCTGAGGGTAAATATTGTCGTTAAGATTTTTAAGTTGAGAAAGTTTTTCTTGACGTTGTCTTTGAAGTTCGTTTAGTTTTAAATCAGCCATAAACAATTTTACTACATTAGCTAATAGAAACTATCTTGTATTTTATCTTGCCAATTGGAGCGCTGACTTCAACTTCATCATCAATTTTTTTACCAAGTAAAGCGACACCTAGCGGAGATTGATCAGAAATTTTATTAGTAGTAGGATCGGCTTCAAGATGATTAACAATATTGAATTCTTTAGTCATATTGCCAGAAATTTTAATTTTTACCTTGCAGCCAATTTTGACTTCATCGTAGTCACAACTACCACTTATAATTTCAATGTTTTCAAGAACTTCTTCTAATTTTTCAATTTTGGCATCGATAACTTCTAACTCATCTTTTAATTGAGTAACAAGTCCATCTTCACCTGATTCATCTGGTTGAGCAACTTCTTCAATTTGAGCAATTAAATGATCTTGGGTGTTTTTGAATTCTTTAAGTTGTTCAACTAGACTATCATAACCTTCCTGAGTTAATAAGTTTTTATGGCTCATTTTTAAATGATAAAAAAATAAATCCCCGGTAATAATACCAGGGGTTGTGCTATTGGGCTATATATTAGATTAAATACTTTTCATTGTCAAATGGTTAAGGATACAATAGATTATGCTTGATTTTTTTAGATTAGTTCCAAAAAAAAGGACAGTAAAGATTAAGTCTAAAAATGGGGTAATTTTTAGCAACCCGACTGGAAAGAGCAAATATGTCTTTTATATTGGAACATCTATTTTTGTTTTGGCGGTGGGATATTTAGGGTATCTGTATTGGCCATTAATAAATTCCATTGTGACGTATAAAATGGGAACAAGACCAATATTAACCGAAAAAGAAGTTATCTCTGAAGTCAAAATAAAGAAAGATGAGGAAGAATTTTTTATAAGAATTCCAGCCATATCGGCGGCGGCTGACATAGAAGAAAACGTTTCTCCTTTTGATAAAAAAGAATATTTAGCAGTTTTGGAAAAAAACTTGGTAGCTCAGGCTAAAGATAGTGGTTTGCCTGGACAAAAAGAAAAATCCATTTATCTTTTTGCCCATTCAACCCAGCAAGGATTTCAAATGGTGATAAAAAACTCAATCTTTTATTTATTGGGTGAGTTGAAAAATGATGATTATATTTTTATTGGATACAATGGTGGATTTTATAAATATAAAGTTTATAGTCAAAAAATTATCGGGGCTGATGATGTTGAATATTTAGAATATAAAGAAGAAGGAAAAGAAGTTTTAATTTTGCAAACTTGTTGGCCAATAGGGACTGATTGGAAAAGATTGTTAGTTTTTGCCGAAAGAGTCTAATTTGTTATATAATAAGATTTATACTTTATGGGATTAGATTTATCTTTTAGTGATAATTATTGGGATGATTTAGAACGGTATTTAACAGGATCAAATTTTGACAAAGTAGTAATTAAAAAAACTTATGATTTTATGGATGAAACCCATAAAGGACAAGTCCGATTATCTGGTAAACCTTATATCTCTCATTCGGTGTGGGTGGCAAAAGTAATAGCTCAATTAAATATCGGTCAAGAGGCAGTAATTACAGCACTTCTCCATGATTGTATTGAAGATACTGATATCACAACGGAAAACATTGCCAATGAATTTGGAGACGAAGTGGCTTTATTAGTTTCTGGCCTGACTGAAGTTAAAACAAAAACAGCCGGGTTACAAATAAACAATACCAGTGTTGAGATTTACAGAAAATTTTTCTTTTCATCAGTAAATGATGTTCGGGTTTTAATTATAAGATTGGTTGATAAATTGCATAATGCAATGACGATTGAATATTTACCTAAAGAAAGGCAAATAATTTATGCTAAAAATATCATGCGGGTTTATGGACCATTGGCAGAATATGTCGGATTACATTATTTTAAAAAGAGAATTGAAGATATTGCTTTTAGAGTTCTTTATCCTGAAGAGGCAAAAAAAATTCAAGAATTTTTTAAAGACAGAGAAAAAGATGAAATCAAAGCTCTTAATTTAATAAAAAATGAAATAGAAAGAATTTTAAAGGTTAACAATATCAATAACGCTGTTGTTGAAGGTAGAATAAAAAGTTTATACAGCACTTATTTAAAGATTAAAAAGAAAGGAGAAAGCTACCAAGTAAAAGACCGAGTGGCAATTAGAGTTTTGACCGATAATTTGGTTGATTGTTACACGGTTTTAGGATTATTACACGCTAAATATAATTATATACAAGAGGAATTTGAAGATTATATTTCAGCACCAAAACCAAACGGATATCGATCAATTCAAACAACTATAAATTGGAAAGATAAAATGACGGTGGAAATTCAAATTAAAACTAAAGAGATGCATGAATTTAATGAATTTGGGCCAGCTTCTCATATTGCCTATAAAATGGGAAAAGGAGTGATGGATGGAAATGGCCGAGGAATGGAATGGGTGAAGGACTTGGTTAAATGGCAAAAGGGCGATAATAACGTCAATAATTATCAAATTAAGGTCTTAACTAATTATATTTATGTCTTTACTCCAAAGGGCGATACAATTCAGCTACCAAAAGGAAGCGTAGCTTTAGATTTTGCTTACAGAATACACACCAGCATTGGTGATAGATGTAAAGGAATTAAAATTAATGGAATTATGGCTAAAATCAATGATGAATTAAAAACTGGTGATTTAGTTGAAGTACTTTTGGGTAAAAAAATAAACGTAAATAAAAATTGGCTAGATGTAGCTAAAACCCAATGGGCAAAGGAACACATCAGAAAGATGGCAAAATTTGACCAATAGGGATTTTATGATATAATATTATTATAGGTTAATAATTAGCCTTAGAATGAGTCAAAACAAAGAAATTCCTGGACAGATACATCTAAATATTTACCCAACTATCGGAAATAATAATAGTTTGATTGTTGATAGTGAACCAAAAGAAATTGAATTGCCTTTAAATAAAACCGAAAAAAATACAAATTTGATCGACAGAGAATGGAGAACAATCGAGGAAACAAGAAAAGAAATGAAAGAAAATAATGACAAGAGACATCTTTTTTATTTACCTAAAAATACTTTTGTTTCTTCATTAAAACAAAATTGGTCGAAAAGTAATTTCTTTAGCGGTAGATTGAATCAAAATATGTTGGGAGTGACAGACGAAAAAAATGGACAACATCTGATACTGAAACCATTAGACCCGAGAACAGAAACTGTATCTATCAGCTTTTTTATCGAAAGCTCAGGTGAGTGGCATAAGAAAATAATTCCAAAATATCCAAAAACCAAACACGGCAAAGGTTGTATTGATTTAAATAAAGTTATTACTAAAGAGCAATTTGTAGAAAAGATTTTTAAGAAGTAATTTCCTTTCCGCAGTGATAGGAAATTAGATTATGAACAGTATCTGACCATACTAAGTCCTTTGTTTGATAAAGATTACTTATATCTTTTTTTTCTTCAACAATATCTTCTATAATTTTTTTCAATTTTTCAACTGTAGAATTTTTAACATTAATATTGGGATTATTTTCTCTGGTTAAAATACGAGAATACATATCTAATTGGCAAATTATTTCTTTTAAAAAAATCAATTGGGAAGGGTCTTTTTCTATTTTACGTCGTGTTTGAGTAAATTCTTTTTGATAATTAGCACGTTCATTATTTGGTAATGAAGTGTCATTAACAAGTTTTTCCAATGAAATTAAACGGGAAAAGGAAATGATTAACTGATTAGTATTAACAGCTTCTAACCCAATAATAACCGGGATAACATCTCTTAACATTCCTTTGTAAGCACTGTCTGGATCAAGATTGGGCGATTCATAATATTTAACTTGAAGTTTATTTGTTAGTAATTTACCAACATTACGATCAATCTTTTGTGAAATTTTAGTTGGGTTAGTATTACTAGTCGAATCAATTAACAAGGAAAGTCTTTCTGGGTGATTATCATCTTCAAAATTAAATTCAACAACAGCATCAACACCGTTTGCGATATCATCAAATTCAGTGGTTCTGAAGAATAAAGAATTACTGCCAAACCAATCGCTAGACTCAATTTGATTCGCAATAATAATTTCTAAAGCTTCACCTCTTTCGTGGTCTCTCTTTATCAAGAAAGAATATTCTGAACCTCGATTGGAGTCGTCTCGCTCAAATCTTTTTTTGAGTTGTTCAACGTATCTAGTATCATGCTCAATGACTTCAGGGGAGTAAATGTCGGAAAAATAAGACAGATCATAACGAATGTATTTTTCTTTACTGTAGCCAATTATTATTTCACAACATTTAGAAACATCTTCTTTTAAAGATGATTTAACCTCATTATTAAAATTAGAATTTTCAAATGGCATAATCGTATTTTATATTTTTAAATCCTTTTTGACAAGTTGATTTCGGTAACGGTTGGCGAAGCGATGGGCTTCATCACGAAGTTGTTGAAGAAGTTGAAGAGAAGGAGAGTTCTTTGATAATTTAATTTCTTTCCAAGAATCCCCTACTCTAATTACTATTATTTCTTGTTTTTTAGCTAAGCCGATGGTTGGAATGTTGGTAATTGAAGTGGCGGCGGAAACCTGAGGTTTACCACCGTCGACTAAAATAAAATCGGGTAAGTCCCATTCTAAATGTTTAAGACGACGATAAATAACTTCTTTAATCATAAATTGGTCATCGGGGGTGATTTTGGAATCAATTTTAAATTGACGATATTCATCTTTATTAATTCTCCCCTGCTGAAAAACAGTCATAGAACCGACAAAATGTTTGGAAGCTGAATTGGAAATGTCGTAAGCCTCAAAACGATTGATGGTTTTTAAATTAGGAAAATAAGGAGATAGGATAGTTTTTAAATCACGAAGAGCTTTACTAATTTGGTCTTCTTGTAAATTGATTTTTTGATAAAGATTATTTAAATTTTTCCAACCAGAAGTAACGTATTTTAAAGAAGTAATTTGATCACGACGAATTTTGGCTAATTCAAAATTTTGAGATTTAGAAAAAACTGTCATTTCTTTTTCTAATTTAGAAATTAATTTGGGAAAATTGCCATTTAAAATGTGTTTGATTCTGAAAATATTTTTTCGATATTCTTTTAAATCTGGATTTGGGCCAGGACATAAGCCAAGATGACAGTAAAGACACTTTTTAGAGCCGTGAATCGATGAATAGAAAGGAAAAATAGTCCTGATGGTTTTCAATAAACTTCTGACAGCAACACTTTCTGGGAAAGGTCCGAAAAATAGGCAATTTTTATTTAGACTTGATTTAAAAGCAGATTTAATTAAAGGAATTTTATCCTTGGAAATAGTGATGTAAAGATAGCTTTTATCATCTTTTAATTGAGAATTAAATTTGGGACGATATTGTTTGATTAAACTTGATTCTAAAATTAAGGCTTCTATTTCCGAACCAACAACTTTAAAATCAATGTTGGCAATCTGAGAAACTAATTGAGTGGTTTTATAACCCAGAGCTTCATCACTTTTGAAATATTGAGAAACTCGATTTTTTAAATTAACAGCTTTACCGATGTAAATTATTTTGTTATCGGAATTTTTGTAGATATAAACGCCAGGAGATGGAGGCAAAGAAGAAACTAGTTTATCAAGTTCAAAGTTTATCAAGTTATAAAATAATTTATAAATTTTTCTTTAGATATTGGCCGGTGTAACTTCTGGGGCAATTGATGATATCTTGGACGGTACCAAAAGCGACAACTTCTCCACCTTTTTCACCACCTTCTGGGCCAAGATCAATAATCCAATCAGAATTTTTAATGACATCTAAATTATGTTCAATTAAAACGACAGTGTTGCCTTTATCGACTAATTGACGCAAAACTTTAATTAATTTATCAACATCATAAAAATGAAGACCAGTGGTTGGTTCGTCGAGAATGTAAAGCATTTTACCGTCAAATTGTTTTACTAATTCACGACTAATTTTTAGTCGTTGAGACTCACCCCCAGAAAGAGTGTTTGATGGTTGGCCTAATTCTAGATAACCAAGACCAACGTCTTGAATTGTTTTTAATTTTCGGCTTAATTTAGGTAAATTTTTAAAAAATTCAGCGGCCTCATCAATGGTCATTTTTAAAATTTCGGCAACATTTTTGCCTTTATAATCAACTTCCAAAGTTTCATCTTTAAAACGAGTGCCATGACATTCATCACAAGTGACATAAATATCGGGCATAAATTGCATTTCAATTTTAATTTGTCCTTGACCTTCACAAACAGGACAACGACCATTTTTAACATTAAAAGAAAAACGATTTTTAGTGAAACCTCGCAATTTAGCCTCGGTGGTTTGAGCCATTAATTCGCGAATATCATCAAAAATTTTAGTGTAAGTGGCAGGGTTACTGCGAGGAGTGCGACCAACTGGCGACTGATCAACTAATAAAACATCAGATATATTTTCACAGCCAGTAATTTTGTCAAATTGACCTATAGTTCCATAATAAGCACCAAGAGTGGCTTTACGAACTCCGCCATAAAGAGTGTCGTGAATTAAAGTGGATTTGCCGGAACCAGAAACACCGGTGACACAAATTAATTTATTTAAAGGAAAATCGACATTGATATTTTTTAAATTCCATTGATGAGCATTGGTGATGAAGATTTTTTTACAATTCGTAGAGACGTGATTAATCGCGTCTCTACGGTTGTCTTGGATTTTTAATTTACCTGATAGATATTTACCCGTTAAAGAATTTTTATTATTTTTAATATCTTCTAAATTGCCTTCGGCGATTATTTCTCCGCCCTGTTTACCAGCATAAATACCAAAATCAACAATATGATCGGCATTTTTAATAACATCTTCATCATGTTCAACAACAACGACGGTGTTGCCTAAATCTTTTAATTTTTTAAGAGTGCCGATAAGTCGGTCATTATCACGAGAATGAAGACCGATGGTGGGTTCATCAAGAATATATAAAACCCCAGTTAAACCAGTACCAATTTGACTGGCTAAACGAATACGTTGAGATTCACCACTGGATAAGGTGCCAGCTCCACGATCGAGACTTAAATAATCAAGACCAACAGCCAATAAAAATTCGAGACGAGAAGCTAATTCTTTTTTGACAGGAAAAACAATTTCTTTTTCTTTATCACTTTCCAAGATAGAGTCTAAATTATTAATCCAAACAGCTAATTTTTCGATAGGAAATTGAACAATTTCGTAGATATTTTTATCTGAAACAGTGACTGATAAAGCCTCAGGATTAAGACGAGAACCATGACAAACTGGACATTCTTCTTTAATCATAAAATGTTCCAATTCTTCACGAATAACATCACTTTGAGAAGTGACATAACGGCCTTCCAACATTTTGGCTTTCCATTCGGGAAATTGAGATCGATCAATTTGAAACTTAAAACCTAAACCTTTACATTCAGGACAAGCACCTTGGGGAGAATTAAAAGAAAAAATACGAGGTTCAATTTCTGGAAGCGAAAGATTACAGACAGGACAGGCATAATTTTCAGAATAAAGAGTATCTGACATGTCTTTGGGATTGTCGGGAAAAACAAAACCAGGATCTTTAACTTCGGAGGCGACGACTAAACCATTAGATAATTTCATGGCTTGTTCAACATCATCAATTAAACGATCATAAACGGCTTTTTCATCTTTTAATTGATCTTTATTAATAGAAAGACGATCGATGACAGCATCGATGTTGTGTTTGTTGGTTTTGGCAATACCAAAATCAGAATAAAGATCAACCAAATGATTATCGACACGGATCCATTTGTAACCTTGTTTCCTTAAATTTTCAATTAAACCGGGAAAATCCCCTTTTTTATCACGGACAATTGGAGCTAAAATTAAAATACGATAAATGTTTAAACCATGAGCTTCGATTTTGGCGACATTTAATATCTGAGTGGCAATTTGTTTACTGGTTTGAGGGGTAACTTCGCGACCGCAATTAGGACAATGAGGATGACCAATGCGAGCAAATAATAAACGAATATAATCATAGATTTCAGTGACAGTACCAACAGTGGATCGAGGATTATGAGAAATGGCTTTTTGATTAATAGCAATTGATGGCGACAATCCTTCGATCAAATCAACATCGGGGCGTTTCATGTTACCTAAGAATTGACGAGCATAGGAAGATAAACTTTCGACATAACGACGCTGACCTTCAGCAAAGAGAGTATCGAAAGCCATACTAGATTTACCAGAGCCAGAAACACCGGTAAATACGGTCATTTTATTTTTTGGAAACTCGAAAGAAACATTTTTTAAATTGTTTTCTCGAGCCCCTTTGACGATTATTTTGTCTAGCATAAACGAAACCCACCCCTAACCCCTCCCTTGAAAAAGGAGGGGCAAAATTTAATTTTTATAAAAATAAAATCAGTTAATTTCATAGTTTTTCTAACTCCTTAATTTTGTCTCTAATTTTGATGGCTTCTTCAAAGTCTAAATTAAAAGCAAAATTACGCATTTGTTTTTTAAGATCTTTAATGTGTTTGAGTTGTTGAGGTGGGGTTAAAGATGAAACGTCGATTTTAAACCATTCTGGTTTAGACTCAGTTTTAATCATCTCCACAATTTGAGGACGAATAGATTTTACCACTGATTGGGGAGTAATGTTATTGTCTTGATTATATTTTAATTGAATTTTACGACGACGATTAACTTCTTTAATAGCTCCATCCATGGCATCAGAAACTGAGTCGGCATACAAAATAACTTGACCGTCGAGATGACGAGAAGCTCGACCCATGGTTTGAATTAACGATGATTTAGAACGTAAAAATCCTTGTTGATCAGCATCGAGAATGGCAACTAAACTAACTTCGGGCAAATCAAGACCTTCGCGCAAAAGATTAATGCCGACTAAAACATCAAATTTACCGGAACGAAGATTATCTAAAATATTGGATCTTTCAAGAGTAACGATGTCTGAATGTAGATAAGCAACTTTCAAATCAGTGCCAGTTTTATTTGGATCAGATAAAAAAGTAGATAAATCTTCGGCCATACGTTTAGTTAGAGTGGTAACCAAAACTCTTTCTTTTTTGATAACTCGTTTTTTAATTTCTTCAATTAAATCAGGAATTTGATTTTTACTTGGTTTGATAGTTATTTGGGGATCAACCAAACCAGTAGGACGAATGATTTGTTCGATTATATGGTTTTTTGAATCTTCTAACTCATATTGAGACGGAGTGGCGGAAACATAAATAACCTTAGAGACACGAGAGTTAAATTCATCAAAAGTTAAAGGTCGATTATCGAGAGCTGATGGAAGACGAAAACCAAAATCAACTAAATTATTTTTTCTGGCTTTATCACCGGCGTGCATACCACCAATTTGAGGAACAGTGGCATGTGATTCATCAATAACAGTTAAAAAATTATCACCCCATAAATGGCGGAAATAATCAACCAAAGTATATGGAGGGTCGCCGTGTTTTCGATTTTTATCAAAATAAATGGAATAATTTTCAATACCATTTATATAACCAGTTTCTTGAAGCATTTCTAAATCATATTCAACTCGCTGTTCAATTCGATGAGCTTCTAAAATTTTATTTTGCTTTTTAAAAAGCTCGACTTGTTTTTGGCAGTCGTGGCGAATTGTGTCAAAAACTTCGGGTAAATTTCTGTTACCAGTGACATATTGTTTGGCAGGAAAAAGTTTGTAGTCGTCAAAAAATTTTTCTTGAGCCGTGAGTGGATGATGTTGGGTTATTTTAATTAAAGTTTCATTATTAAATTCGAGAGATAAAAAAGAATCTGTATATGATGGCCAAATTTCGATATTTTCACCACGAATACGGAAAGTGGAACGTCTAAATTCTAATTCTGATCGGAGATAAAAAAGAGAAATAAAAGATTCTAAAAGTTGACGACGTGAATAATTATTGCCGATTTTTAGGTCTAAAGCTAGATTGGAAAATTCTGATGGGTCACCGATGTTATAAATACAACTGACGGAAGCGATAATAATGTTGTCGTTGGCAGACAATAAATTTGAAGCAGATTCAAGACGAAGCCGATCAATTAAATCGTTGATTTGAACTTCTTTGGCGATGTAGGTATCTGAAGCAGGAATGTAGGCTTCGGGTTGGTAATAATCATAATAAGAAACAAAATAAGAAACTTTGTTGTTGGGAAATAATTCCTTAAATTCTTGATAAAGTTGACCAGCAAGAGTTTTATTGTGGGAAATTATTAAAGTTGGTAATTGAGTTTTTTGGATGACATTAGCGATAGTAAAAGTTTTTCCAGATCCAGTGACACCAAGTAAAGTCTGGCGATTAATCCCCTGTTGCAAATTAGCAACCAATTTGTCTATAGCCTGAGGCTGATCGCCGGCTGGTTGAAATGGTGATTTTAATTCAAAATTCACAGATAATATTTTACCACGGCTTTGGGTTTTATTTGGGTTAAATTGATTTAGTTTGTTAACTTGAATTATTAATATATTTAAATATACTTTGATTATGAAAACAGGAATAATTGAAGTAATTTGTGGACCGATGTTTTCTGGGAAAACTAGCGAATTGGTACGACAAATACAATTATCATTGATTTCAAAAATAGAAATTGTGGCGTTTAAGCCAAAAATTGATAATAGGTATAAGAGTGATGAAATTTGTACTAATGATGGGTATTGTATTAAATCGGTGGTGATTGAGAAATCAGTGGAAATTTTAGATTATATTAAAAAAAGCGAAAAGAAAATTGAAAAAGTTTTTATTGATGAAGCTCAGTTTTTTGATGAAAAAATAGTGGAAGTAGTTGATTGTTTGTCTAAAGAAAAAGGAATTGATGTAATTTTGTCAGGATTAGCACAAGATTTTAAAGGAGCATCTTTTGGTCAGATGCCAAAACTTTTAGGATTGGCTCAAAAAATAAAGACATTGACGGCAATTTGTGTTCATGAAAATAAAGATGGAACTATTTGTCGAAAACCGGCTTATTTTACTCAAAGATTGATTGATGGAAAAGCAGCTTCTTTTAATAGTCCAATTATTTTGGTTGGAGGAACTGATTCTTATACTGCCAGGTGCGAAGATCACTGGGAAGTTGTTGACAGACCAGAAATTGACTTGTAGTATTTTGTAAAGATGCTTACAAAAATATTGTCGATGGCGAATATCGGTCTTAAAACGGAGAATGTAGAAGTTGAAGTTAATGTGGCCGATAAGGGATTTCCTGGATTTGGAATTGTGGGTTTATCTGGAAAAGCGGTGGAAGAAACCAAAGAAAGAGTGAAAACGGCCATTATTAATTCTGATATTGAATTCCCGACTGCAAAAATTACAGTTAATTTAGCACCGGCTGATGTAGTAAAAGAAGGATCAGCTTATGATTTACCAGTAGCAATGGGAATTATTGCGGCGATTGGCGAAGTAAATTTACCCAAAGATAAGGCTTATTTTTATGGTGAATTATCATTAGATGGCAGTTTGCGACATACTAAAGGTGTCTTTTTACTGGCACTTTTGGCAAAAGAAGAAGGAGTTAAAAATATTTTTGTGCCAAGAATGAGCGCCAATGAAGGGAGTGTGATTGAAGGAGTTAATGTTTATCCGGTTGATAATTTGACGAATTTAATTAGACATTTGAGAGGCGAAAAATTGATTGAAGCCTTAAAATCAGTAAATGTTGAAGAAATTTTAAGCGATATAACACCGGAATTTGATTTCAGTGAAGTTTTGGGGCAAAATCAGGCAAAAAGAGCATTAGAAATTGCCGCCGCTGGTGGACATAATATTTTTATGATGGGGCCACCTGGCTCGGGAAAAACTATGTTAGCTCGGGCAATGGCAGGAATTTTGCCAAATCTAACAGAAAAAGAAAGCTTGGAAGTAACCAAAATATATTCATTAACTGGAAATATTCCACCGGGGGGATCTTTGGTTCGACAAAGACCATTTAGATCGCCACATCATACAACTTCGCAAATTGGATTAATTGGCGGTGGAAGTAATCCTCACCCAGGAGAAATTTCGTTAGCACATCGAGGTGTTTTATTTTTGGATGAATTTCCGGAATTCGGAAGAGATTCACTTGAAGCATTAAGACAACCATTAGAAGATGGTTATGTTTGTGTTTCTAGAGCCGCTGGATCAGTTACTTTTCCGGCGCAGTTTATGTTAGTGGCCGCAGCCAATCCTTGCCCGTGTGGACATTTAGGAGACCCTAAAAAAGAATGTAGGTGTACTCC
>CAZOQV010000010.1:0-11276 GCA_964582365.1 uncultured Gammaproteobacteria bacterium
TAATTTTGATAAAGTTTTAGAAAAACTTCTCCCTTTGTTAAGGGGAGATGTCGATCCCGCAGTGGCGGGAGAGACAGAGAGGATTTGAATAAAAATTTAAATCCTTCCTCCGGATAAACCAGTATCCTCCCTTATCAAAGGAGGATTTTATTTTTTTAGATTATCTCCCTTTGTTAAGGGGAGATGTCGAGCAGAGCGAGACAGAGAGGATTAAGATATTAGGAGTGGTTTTTGGTTCTTGAATTTTTTATATCCAAAAAAGATACCTATTATTAGGAGTAAAAATAGAAGTGGAGAAAGAGGTAAGACATAAAAACTAGTGTCGTATGATTTAGCGTTAAGACCAGAATCGAGAGCCATATTAACTTTGTAATGACCGGGCCAGAGAGGAGTGTTTAATTGACAAGTAGTTTGATCTGAACAAGAAAAATTTCGGGCGTGATTGTTTAAAACATTATCGGAGTTTAAGGTAAATTCTTTAATTATTTTATCGTTTTTGGTGATGGTAATTTGGCCGTTAATCTTAAAAAAGAAATCGGAATTGTTTTTAACTTGGCCAGTGAAAGTGATGGGTCGAAAAAAAACATCTTTAATTTTTGGGGAAATAGAAAAATTTTGGATGGCTGATTCAACTTTGGGATTTTCAACATCAGAAACAGTTAATAAAATATGAGAGCCAATTTTACCGGAGGCTTGACTAAAATTATCCCTAGAACTGGTGGTGGTTAAATTTTGAGTAACAAAAAAAGTGTAGTAGTTATCAGAAAGAACGAGATCAGAATTGGTTTTGATTTTTAAAACTAATTGTCTTTTAGTTTTTGGAGCTAGGTTAAAAGATTGGCCTAATTGCAAATCTGAATTATTAAGAGAAAAAATAATATTGGGATCAGCAACGCCTTGCTGATAATTGACAGAACCGGTGGTACCACTGGGAATCCAAGATAAAACTTCGGTATTTAAATTAATATAACTGTCGGAATTGTTGGTAACATCATAAGCCTGAATAATGGTGACACCGGGTTTTAAAACATATTCGATTTGAGAAGGGGAGAGGGTTAAATTAAAGGTTGGCATAAATCTTAATTTCTAATGTCTAATGATAAATTTTAATTTTTTAATATTCATTTTTTTGGAAATTGGAAATTAGAAATTGGGATTTTTTTTAAATTAATATTTTGGGACGGCGATGAAATTAATAGAATTTTGATAAGTGCCGGCGGGTTGAGCGGGAGAAATATTAATTTTGTAAGTAATAAGAGCGGAATGGTCTTTAACTGGAGTGGATTCTGACATAATAATTTTGGCAGTTTCACCGGAGGAATTATCGGCAAATTGACGAAAATAAGTGGAATTGGTGAAATAATTGGAAGTGCCGACACCGGTGGCAACCATACTGGAATTAACACCAATGGCATTGAAACCAAAACCATAAGTGGAATTACTGGTCCAAACACCAGAAACAGATTCGGAGCAAGTGCCAGAATCACATTTAGTGTCAGGAATAGTGGAATTGCCACCAATAGATTTTAAAAAATGATCGGCAATGGCGAGGATATCATAACCACGTCCAGTGGGAGTACTTATAGTTAAAGTGTTGGTGACAGTAGAACCAACATTGGGAGTTAAAGTCCCAAAATTTAAATCAAGATTACTAATAATAAAAGAGAGAGGGATGTTTTGTTCATAAAGATATTGGAAACCGGCCTTAATGATGTATCCAGCAGAGTCATACCGCCCAGGAGAATTTTGACCGACAGTATCGGTTAAAGTATAATTAGCAGAACTTTTTTTACCAGAAGTCATATTAAAATTACCAAAATCAATGTGGTAACTGTTAGAATCGAAAGTTTGAGCAAGTGAGATTTTGGGTTGTAGATAGTAGATCGTAGATAAAACAATTAAAAAAAATCCAATTTTCAAATTCCAATTTAGCAATGAATTTTTAAAAGTTTTAATTTTAAATTTATTAATTAAATTTTTATTGAAAATTGAAAACTGAAAATTGAAAATTAATTTATTCTTCATCTGATTCCAAATCAATCTTTTTAACTAAATTTTCAGAAGAATTTAAAAGTGATTTGGCGGAATCTTTAATTTTAGTGGTGTGATTTTTTTGAGTTGGAGTAAGAGGAGAAGATAATAATTCAGAGCTAGAATCGATGATTTGACTAAGGCCAGTTTTTAATTTAAGAGAGTGCCAAAGCAAAATATCAGTTTCATCGGTAGCGATGATTTGGTCGTTTTTCTTTTTTTCTAAAAACTGATGGCCGATAAACCAAGATAGAGGAGTGATTAGTAAAAGAGAAGAAAGAGAAATGACAGAAGTGGAGGAATTGAGTGATTGTGATAGGATTAGAACTAGAAAAAGAGAATAAACCAAAGTGGTGGTGGGTGGGTTTTGAAAAGAGATAACAAAAAGAAAAAAATAAATTAAAAAGAAAAATTGAGAGTTTAGACCGTTAGTGGAAAAAATAATAACATTAATCAAAAGACCAATTAGATGAATAGAAAATGTTTGCTTGGTGAAATAGAGAATAATAATGACAACTGAGATGATGGCAATTAGTTGAGGAGCAAAATAAAGCAAATCAGAAATCGAAAAAAGAAAAGAGAAAATTGAGACTAAAAAGAATAAAACAATATTGATAATTTGAGGCATTATAATAGTATCGGTCATTTTTAATTAAGTATCAAGTTTTTAGAGAGAATGTTAAGATTTATTAATGAGGCTGTTAGAAAATATACAAAGGCTGAAGATAGTGGATGGGTTGCTGGTGTTGGGATTTTTATTGATAATTGGAGGAATTGGAATGAACTTTAAAGATTTATTTTTAGGACAAGAAAAAGCGGAAGTGGTGAAAGTGGAGAAAATTAGTCCAATAGTAAAAAATGAGGTAGAAGTTGATAGTTTAGTAAAGATTGATGTAGCTGGTGAGGTAATAAAACCAGGGGTTTATGAATTAAAAAACGGGTCAAGAATTGAAGATGTATTAATAGTAGCAGGAGGTTTAAGTGCCAATGCTGATCGAGAGTGGATAGAGAAAAATTTGAATAAGGCAGAAAAAATTTATGATGGAGAAAAGATTTATATACCTAAGGTTGGGGATAATATAATTAATAATGAAAAATTAATAATTAATAATAATAAAATTATTAGATTAAATTCGGCGAGTTTGGAAGAATTGGATAAATTGGATGGGGTGGGGCCGGCGATTGCCCAAAGAATTATTGATTATCGGACTGAAAATGGGGGGTTTAAAAGTGTGGAGGAAATCAAATTAGTGCCGGGAATTGGGGATAAAATGTTTGAAAAAATTAAAGATGAAATACAATTATAATTTTTTAATTTCTCGTTATATATTTTTTCTTTGCGTCAATACTGGCGTGTTGAAAGCACGAAAAAATACATAACTTCGAAATGTTTAAAAATTAATGATCTCTCCCTTTGTTAAGGGGAGATGTCCGAAGGACAGAGAGGATTTAAATGAAAAAATGGAAAACTATTTTTATCTGGGTTTTGATAATTTTATTATGTATTTTTATTTATAAGTTTATAGATAAGGATAGTTTGATTGGGGTGATTTTTAAAAATTTACCACCCAAAGAAGCGGCCTTGATGGCGGGGATGGTGTTTGGGAATCAGAATAATTTTGATAAAAATATGGTTACAAGTTTTAGAGACAGTGGAGTAATTCATATTATGGTGGTGAGTGGAACAAATATAGTGTTAATTTTTAGAGGGTTAGTAGAGAGAATGGCCGAGTGGTTGGGGAGAAAAAGAGCGATAGTTTTGGGATTTGGAATAATTTTAATTTATATGAATTGGGTAGGATTTGAAATCCCAGCAGTGAGAGCTTTTTTATTAACAAGTTTATTTTATTGGGCGCAATTGTTGGGAAGAAAATTTAATTTAGGACGAGCCATCTTTTTAATAATGATAATTATGGTTTTGGCCGATTACAGGGTGTTTACCAGTGCTAGTTTTTATTTGAGTTTTGTGGCTTTTGGAGCGGTGGTATTAAATTTTCAAAAAGAAAGAAAATGGTGGAGTGATTTGTGGAATTCATTTTGGGTAGGGTTGTGGTTGTTGCCATTATTAGTTTTTTATTTTGGAACAACTAGTCTGGTGGCGCCGATTACTAATGCTTTGATTCTATTTTTAATAGAAATTATTAGTTTATTGGGAATCTTTGGATCATTAATAGGATTGGCGGTGCCGGTTTTTGGAAAAATAATTTTATGGCTGAGTTATCCGTTGTTGAAATATATACTATATATAGTAGAGTTGTTGGGAAAGTTGCCGTTCGCGAGTGTAGAAATTAAATTTAATTGGCTTTGGGCGATTGGTTGGTATTTGATTTTGGTTTGTTTTTTGATTAAAAAGTCTCATTATAAATTTATTCATTCGGCTCGATGATATTTTTACTGTGCTCGCACCCTTCGGCATTGCACCTCGGTGGCTCCGCGCGGAAAAATACCATCTCGCCAAATTTTATAATTCTCCCTTTGTTAAGGGGAGATGTCCGAAGGACAGAAAGGATTTAAACAAAAAAGTGAAATACAAAAATAAACAAAATATAAATTTTATTGGGAGATCCCATAACAGCAGGAGAGAGGATTTGAATAAAAATGAAAACTAGACTCATTTTATTTTTGTCGTTAATAGTTTTAGTAGCGATTTTTTTCTTGACCTTGCCATCGCAAAAAGTGGAAGTCTATTTTTGTGATGTGGGGCAAGGAGATGCGGCTTTAATTACTTATAAAAATTGGCAAATGTTAATTGATACCGGTCCGAATAATAAAAAAGTATTGACTTGTTTAGAAAGGCATTTGCCGTTTTGGGATAAAAAAATTGAAGTGGTGATGATTACTCATGGAGATAATGATCATGATGGTGGTTTGCCGGACGTGTTAAATTTTTATCAAATTGAACAACTTTTTAGTTCAGAAAATTTGAGCCAATTTGATCTAATTAAGACCGATTGGATGGTTTTTGAGGTGGTCAACCCGGAGAGAAAAATAGAAAAAGGAAAAGACACTAATGAAAATTCGGTGGCGGGAATTTTAAAATTTTATAGTGTAGATTTAAAAAAAGAAGTAAAAGTTTTTATGGCGGCAGATATTGATTTAGAAACAGAACAAAGATTAGTGTGGATGAAAATTTTAAATGAGGAAGTAGATGTGTTGAAGGTGAGTCACCATGGATCAAAAGATGGAAGCAGTGAAGAATTATTGGAAAGATTAAAACCAAAGATGGCAGTGATTAGTGTGGGGACAAAAAATAGATTTGGGCATCCAACCAAAGAAGTTTTAGACAGATTAAAGGAAAGAGGAATTGAAGTTAAAAGAACTGATAAAGATGGAGAAATAAAATTAATTATTCCTTAGAGGTATGATTGTAAACTGCTTGGGAAACTTCTTTTATAAAACTGGCAGCTCGATTAAAATCATTAGCACGACTCATGACACAAAGAAGATATGGTTTGCCTGGTAGATAAATAATACCGCAATCGTGGAGTTGTTTTTCTTGACTAGGGAGAAATTGACGTTCACCAAATTTGTGGGCAATATTGATATTTGCAGGAACTCCGGCTACTAAGCCTTTGTAATATTGAGTTTTAGCTAAAATGCTTAAAGCTTTTTCAGAAGTTTCTTTTTCTAGATAAGATGAATTAAATAAGATACGATAAAAAGAGGCATAATCTTTGACAGTTATGATGTTTCCATTTGGATCCTGTTGAGCCTTAGAAATGTCAACGTCAAGATCTTTGTAGATTTCATATATTTTCATATTGTCGATATTATCAAGCAATAATTCGTAGGCAGCATTATCAGAGTAAATGATCATACGATTAATTAAATCTTCGATGGTATATTCTTTGTCTTGTTCTAAAGTTTGAGTAGGGGTAATGTTTTGTTGGCTGTAATCGAAAGCTTGAGTATTAGTAATTAATTTGGTTAAGATAGTGGAATCTTTTTCAGATTCTTTTAAATAGGCAATCATAACTGGAACCTTAATAAGACTGGCGGGAGAAAAATATTCTTTTTCATTAATACCAAACCAAGGTCCGTTGTTTAAATCGCGATAATAAACAGAAGCAAAACTGATTTTATTATTATTGGTTTCTTGATCAATGATAAAACTAATTGATTTTCTTAAAGAACTTAAGTTTTTATCTTGACTAATACTGGGAACATCACATTCTAGAAGAGGATTGATAAATTGATAATTGTAACTTTTTCGAATTTCTTTGGTTATATTTTGATTAGCATCAGTGAAGAGATAGGGCGAAGCAAAAAGACCACAAGCAAAGCTTATTAGAGTTAGTGAAGAGATACCTATTATTTTTTTAGTCGATAAATCCATTTGTATAAATATAATAATAACATTAAATAGAGTTTTTTGTAGTAAAATAGCCTATGGAGAATTTTAAGGAAATAGAATCTAAATGGAAAGAATATTGGGCCGCCGACCCTAGTGCTATGGCGGCTAAAGAAAAATCAAATAAACCTAAAAAATATATTTTAAATGAATTTCCTTATCCAAGTGGAAGTGGTCTTCACGTGGGACATGCTTTTAGTTTTACAGGAGGGGATGTTTATGCCCGATTTAAAAGAATGCAGGGAGAAAATGTTTTATTTCCAATGGGGTGGGATGCTTTTGGGTTACCAACAGAAAACTATGCGATTAAAATGAAAAAGAAACCTCAACAAGTGACTAAAGAAAATACGGATATGTTTAGGCAACAGATGAAAGACTTGGCTTTTTCTTTTGATTGGGATCGAGAATTAAACACCACTGATCCGAATTATTATAAATGGACACAATGGATTTTTATTCAACTGTTTAATAAGGGATTGGCATATAAAAAAGAAATGCCAATTAATTGGTGTCCGTCTTGTAAAATTGGTTTAGCAAATGAAGAGGTGATTGATGGAAAATGTGAAAGATGTGGAGCAGGGGTCTCTAGAAGAAACATTAGCCAATGGGTGGTTAAAATAACGGAATACGCGGATAAATTAATAGAGGGGCTTAAAGAGACTGATTTTATTGACAAGGTAAAGCAAGCGCAAATTAATTGGATTGGGAAATCGGAAGGAGCAAGAGTTAAATTTAAAATTGTTGATTTTAATAAAAGTAGAGACGTTCTGCAGAACGTCTCTACGGAATATCTTGAGGTGTTTACAACTCGTCCTGATACATTATTTGGGGCGACGTTTATGGTGGTGGCACCGGAACATCCATTGATAAATCAATTAATTAATAATGAAGAATTAATAATTAATAATAACCAGAAACAAGAAATTAAAAATTATGTTAAAAATGCTCGTAAAAAATCTGACTTAGAAAGGACGGAACTTTCCAAAGATAAAACAGGAGTGTTTTCGGGATTATATGCCATAAATCCGGTTAATCAAAAACAGATTCCAATTTGGATATCAGATTTTGTGTTGGCCAGTTATGGAACTGGGGCAATTATGTCGGTGCCGGCTCATGATGAAAGAGATTATGATTTTGCTAAAAAGTTTGGTTTAGAAATAAATCAGGTTTTAGCACCGATGTTTAAAATAACAGAAGGGAAGGATGCTGTTAGAGAAGATAAACTGACAATAAAAAGAAATACAGTTTATGTTTTTGTAAAACATTGGAATGAAAATAAATATTTGTGTTTAGATTGGAAAAATTTTGGTTGGCATTTTGGAATTATTGGTGGTGTTAATGAAAATGAGGGATGGCAAGAAGCAGCTAAAAGAGAAATTTTAGAAGAAACTGGTTATAAAAATATTAAATTAGAAAAAGAAATTAATGTTGAAGTTCATAATAATTTTTTTGCTGGTCATAAAGATGAAAATAGATATGCAATTGGTAAAGGTTATGTTTTTAAAATAGAAAATGAGGATAAAATTGAAACCAAAGACGAAGAGACAAAAAACCATGATTTAGTATGGGTAGATAGTAAAGAGATGGATAGTTTTTTGAATTTACCGATATTTAATTTTTATTGGAAAATTTTTAAGAAAGATAAAGATTGTTTTATAGATGATGGAATTTTAATTAATTCAGATTTCTTAAATGGATTAAGTAAAGAAGAGGCGATAGAAAAAATGATTAAGTGGTTAGAAGAAAAGGAAATTGGAAAAAGAGAGGCATCTTATCATTTAAGAGATTGGATATTTTCCAGACAGCATTATTGGGGAGAGCCAATACCAATGATAATTTGTTCTAAATGTGGTTGGGTGCCAGAGAAAGAAAGTAATTTGCCAATTGTTTTACCAGAGGTTGAAGCCTATGAACCAACCGATGATGGTCAAAGTCCATTAGCACAGATGACTGATTGGGTAAAAACAACTTGTCCTAAATGTGGAGGTGAGGCGACTAGAGAAACTGATACAATGCCGAATTGGGCAGGTAGTGATTGGTACTTTTTGAGATATATGGATACACATAATGATACAGTTTTAGCTAGTCAAGAAGCAATTAAATATTGGGGTCCAGTGGATATTTATATTGGGGGAGATGAGCATAATGTTTTACATTTACTTTATTCTAGATTTATTTATAAATTTTTGTGGGATTTAGGAGTAGTTCCTAAAGAATTACCAGAGCCATATTATAAAAGGTTGTCTCATGGAGTGATTTTGGGTCCAGATGGTCAAAGAATGAGTAAGTCTAAAGGTAACGTGATTATTCCGGGAGTAGTGTCAGATAAATATGGAGTTGATGTGGTTAGAATGTATCTGATGTTTATGGGACCATTTGATGCAACTATGGCTTGGAACGAGAAGACTTTGATGGGAGTTAAGAGATTTTTGGATAGATTTGAACGATATATTAAATCCCAATTTCTAATTTCTAATGACCAAACTATTAATGATAGTGCTAGTAGTAAAGAAGCTAAATTGCTAATTAACAAGCTAATTAAAGGAGTAACTGAAGATTTGGAAAATTTTAAATACAATACAGCGATTGCTAAGATGATGGAGGGACTAAATAAAATTTCTAATGACAAATTTCTAATTTCTAAAGAAGATTTGAAAACATTAATTAAATTAATAGCGCCGTTTGCACCATACATATCTGAGGAACTTTGGAATAAATTGGGAAATAAAGGATCGGTTCATGCGACTGAATGGCCAAAGGCTGATCCAAAATATTTAGTTGAAGAAGAAACTATTATCATGATAGCTATAAATGGTAAGGTAAGAGATCAATTAATAATTAATAATGAAGAATTAATAATTAAAGAAGAAATTATTAAAAAAGCAAAAGAATTAGAGAAGATTAAAAAGTGGGTGGGTACAAATAAGATAGTTAAAGAAATATATATAGAAGGTAAAATGATTAACTTGGTAGTTAAATAAAGAGTTATAAATAAAATGAAAAGTTTTAAATTAAATAATGGAGTTAGAGGGATAATTGTGCCGTTGCCGGGTTTAAAATCGGTAACAGCTGAAGTTTTTTTGAAAATTGGATCAAAATATGAAAGTTCAAATGAGTTTGGTCTAAGTCACTTTTTGGAACATATGGCATTTAAGGGAACAGTTAAACGACCCGAGGCGACAACAATAAATACCGAGATTGATGCCAAAGGAGCTGGTTACAATGCTGGGACTGGACATGAAATGACTTCTTATTACGTGACGACAGTTAAAGAAAATAGTCGTTGGGCGATTGAATTATTGTCAGACATTCTTTTAAACTCGATTTATGATGAAAAAGAGACAGAAAAAGAAAGAGGAGTAATAATTGAAGAGATCAAAATGTATCAAGATAACCCAATAATGGGTTTAGGGAGTGAATTTACTAAGTTTTTGTATGGTAATTCAAATATTGGGTGTTGGAATATTGCTGGTGAAGTAGATGATATTAAAAATGTAGAAAGAAAAACAATTATTGACTATAGAAATAAGTTTTTTAACCCAAAGGAAATGGTGGTTGTAGTCTGTGGAGATATCGATGAGAGCTTGGAAGAAGTAATTAAAGATTGTTTTAGTAATGTTTTACCTAATAGTTTAGCTTTGCCAAAGGTAGACTTGATCTTAAATAAAGATAAAAACAAAATAATCAAAAAAGAATTGGAACAGGGTCATTTTTGTATGGGATTACCAGCCTTGGGATGGTCTGATGATAGAAAATATGCTTTAAAACTATTGGATATCATCATGGATGGAAATAGTTCTTCTCGACTTTATTCTAAAATTAGAGAAGAAAGAGCATTGGCTTATTATGTGTCTCCAGTTGGAGAAATGTTTAAGGAAGGTGGATATTGGGCAATTCAGTCGGGAGTCAATTTAGACAAAATAGACGAGGCTATGGAAGTTACTAGAGAAGAAATTAGTAAATTAGGAGATTCAATTAAAGAAGAAGAGTTGATTAGGGCCAAAGATTACTATTCAGGTAAGATTAAATTAGCAATGGATAAAACAAGTTTCATGGCTAGTTTTGTGGGTGAAAAGGTGTTGATGGAGGATAGTGAAGAGACAGTAGAGGAGGAATTAGAGAAATATAAGAAAGTGACCTTTCAGGAAGTAAAAGATTTGGCAAAAGAGATCTTTAAAGAGGAAGAAATCAGGACTTTGGTGTGTCATAACAAGTGAATGTTATGACATTTAGCAATAGATTTTTTGTCTGCTAATGATATTTTTAAACAATAAATAATGGGGTTTTAGGAATAAATTATCTTTTCATTAATAAATATTTTTGATATTTTTTTAAAATAAATATTTTTGATATTTTGACTATTGAAAATATTTTTATAAGAAAAGAGGGAAAAGGGGTAAAAATGTCTTGTAATATGCTTAAATGCGGAGTATATGATATTCAATAATCATAATTGATATATATAGTAGGGTGTTATAAAAATTGTAAATGCGGAGAAAAAAATAATGAAAATAATCAAAAGAATATGCGGTAATCATTAAAAATAATGCGGAGAAATATTAAAATTAAGTATAAAATATGCGGTAAATCGTTGTGAAAAAGGAAAAATAGATCGTAGCTTTTAGTTTAGTAGAGACGCCATGCATGGCGTCTCTACATAATAATTTAATTTGTATCCTCACTAGGAATTGAACCTAGATTTATCCCTTAGGGGGGGATCGTTCTATCCATTGAACTATGAGGACAGGAATACTAATTAATAATTAATAATTAATAATTAATTTCGTCAGGGATACAGGATTTACCCTAAAGGGCATAAACTTCTCATCCTGTATCGATGTCAGGGATACAGGATTTACCCTAAAGGGCATAAACTTCTCATCCTGTATCGATG
>CAZOQV010000010.1:11376-14999 GCA_964582365.1 uncultured Gammaproteobacteria bacterium
CGGCTACGGCAGGCAAGGCCTGCTTTTTAGCTACGGCTACGGCAGGCAAGGCCTGCTTTTTAGCTACGGCTACGGCAGGCAAGGCCTGTTTAACCTTAAGGTATTATATCTTAAAAACTTATTTAAATTTAAATGATACAGGAAGACTATTTCTAGTTTAGATTGATATTTTTATGGTTTTTGTGATTTTTATGATTTGGCAGACTTGACGATGACTGCTAATAGAAAAATTGTTGTCGGTTGAATGGAAAATACCGTCTTGACACTAAGTTTAAAAGTCTTTAATATTTTAGATATGACAAATAATGATAGAAACTCAAGAACTTTGATAGTTTGTTTTGTAATAGCAGTGATGTCTTTGGTATCTCTGAAATTTGTATATCTTGGACAAAATATGGAAAGTATTTCTACTACTCATGTTTTAGGTGAAACTATACAACAAGTTGAACAAACGGAACAATTCGAAGTAATTTTACCTAATGGCGAAGTAACAGAAGAATAGATTAAATTTTATTTAATGGTGATTGAATAGAGATTTTCCTGGGCGTTGTTATATGGGGCGGTAAGAGTGGCTATTTTGTTGCCGTCTAGCCAAGGATAAACAGTATCTTTGTCGAAAGTACCGGCAAAAAGAGTTTGCTTATTGGTATTATCGTATTCGATAGTCTGAATTTTTTGATCTTCAATATAAATGAGATTATTGGAATTGGCAATCCATTTTAGGTTGTAGAGATCTTTTGAACCAAGCCAGAAATTGGTGTCATCCTTAAAATCATAGACATAGTAATTGTCTTTTTTGATATCTCTAGATTGAGTTTGAGTACTTTGAACTGGAGGAGGAATAATGATATTGTTTTTTAGATCACCATCCGCTTGAGCTAGATAGAGAACTTTGGTTTCGTCTTGATTAAAAACAATATCTTTAGCAGAGCTAGTGGAAACAAAAGGTTGGAGTTCTTTTGGCAGAAGAGCGGTTTTAATCTTAATAATCTCTTGCTCTTGAAGATCCCAACTTTCTTTAATTAAGTCTAATTTGGCGGTAACATCGTATATATTTTTATAATCAATGGGAACAGAAGTATCAATTAAATAATTAATAATTTTGGTTGAGTTAGAAGCAAGAATCTGTTTTGAGTTAGGAGAAAAAATAAAAGTGAAATTGGACCAATCAAGGTTTTGAAAATTGGAACTTAACTGTTTAACGTTTTTAGATAAAAAAGAAACTGGAGTGTTACTAAGTTCAAGTAGAAAAAGACCATTATCTTTGGCGGCAGAGGCAGACGCAACGGAAAAAACAACTAAGCTACCATCGGGACTAACGGCAGGATTAATGGCGCCAGCTTGAGTAATAGGTTTAAGGTCGGGAGCAGAACGAAATAATTGAGTATTGGTTTGGAAAACAGTTTCTTTTTTAATAATGGCATCTTTTTGCCAAGGAAGATATCCATCTTTGACTATTTTAATGGTGTAATCACCTGGAGTTAGATTAATAGTGTCGTCGGTGGCAGTGACTAGACGATCATCAATATAGACTGAGGCTCCGACTGGTTTAGAAGTGGCAGAAATAATTCCAGTAGAGAGAAAGCTAATTTTACCTTTAGTGGTAATTTGATAGCCGTTGGCAAAAAAAACAAGGACAATAGTGGTAATAGAAATAAAGGTAGTAACAAGAACAATTATCCACAGGCTTCTTTTGTTTAGTTTTGACATAGTCATATTATAACTTAAACTAGCAATGATTTATGATTTGGGATGTATGATTTATGAATAAAACAAGTAAAATAAATTATGAGTTTGTTTAAGAAATTAGGAATAGATTTGGGAACAGCTAATTCTGTGGTGTGGGAGGCAGGAAAAGGGATCGTTTTAAACGAGCCAACTATTGTGGCGGTAGGAATTGAAGATAGGAAAATTTTGGCAGTAGGGAATGAAGCAAAGAAGATGTTAGGCAAAACGCCAGAATATATTGAAGTAATTCAACCATTGGAAGATGGAGTGATTGCTGATTACGAGGTAACAGAGGCAATGTTGAAATATTTTATGAAACAAGTAATGGGAGTCAATTGGTTTATTGGTCCGGAAGTGATGGTGTGTGTACCGGCAGGAGTAACCCAAGTGGAACAAAGGGCGGTGATTGATGCAGCTTTGTCAGCTGGAGCCAGAAAAGCACATTTGATTGATGGACCTTTGGCGGCAGCCATTGGGTCAAAAATTCCAGTGTCGGAACCTTTTGGAAACATGATTGTTGATATTGGAGGTGGAGCAGCGGAAGCGGCAGTAATTGCTTTGGGTGGAGTGGTGACTCATAAAAGTGTTAGGGTTGGAGGAAATAAATTAGATAAGGCAATAACTGATTTTTTAAAAAAGAGATACAGTGTGGTAATTGGTGATCAAACGGCCGAGACAATTAAAATTCAGTTGGGGAGTGCAATTAAACCAAAAAAAGTAGAGACAATGGAAATAAATGGAAGAGATTCAATTTATGGTTTACCAAAAAACGTCATCATTAATACTGATGATGTTTATGAAGCATTAAGACCAATGTTGGAATCGATACTGACAGTGATTAAAGACACGTTGGAAATTACGCCACCGGAATTAGTGGCAGATATTATTGATAGAGGAATCGTTTTGAGTGGTGGTTCGGCCCAGTTAAAAAATTTGGGGACCTTAGTAACTAGAGAAATTGGAGTGTCGGCCCACGTGGTATTAGAGCCACAATTTTGTGTAATTAAAGGGACAGGTATTGCCGTGGAAAACTTGGATGTTTATGAGCGAGCGATTAGATGATACATTTGAGATAAAAGACCTATAGAATTAAAAATCCCAATTTCTAATTTCTAATTTCTAAAATTTTAAAGACAATATAAGTATAAAATCCCAATTTCTAATTTCTAATTTATAATTTTCAATTATTTTTGATATTTTGCCTGTTTTGGTTGATTATTTTTGAGTAATACTTTTGTTCTAAATAATAATAAATGGCGGAAAGTGTATTTTGATGATATTTATCTTATAATGACAAAAGAGGAAATTGGTGATATATTTATACCTGATATGTTTTATAAAATTAATATAGGGTATATTTTTAATAATTTTTAGAACTTTTTTAGATTTTTTTAATGGTAAAATTAATCAATAAGACTTATAAAATAAAAAATGATACAGAAAGACACTTTTTTGGCTAAAAAAAAGAGTAAAAATGAAGACGGTTTTGGCCTAAATTACTGGGAAATGTTTGATATTCACTTGTTTAGCAGAGGGATGAGTCAAGTGCTAAAGATAATTGATGGCTGGTTGGCTGCCAAAGCTAAAAATAAGCCGACTTCGTTAAAACTACGTCGGCCGAGGTGGGTGGCCACAGTAAATCCAGAATTTGTGATGGCCACCTTCGCCAAGGCTTCGGCGGCTAAAAAAGCCAAGAGGACTGATTTTTATGAGATTTTAAAAACTACTGATTTGAATGTAGTTGATGGGGTGGGACTTTTATGGGCGAAAGAATTAGGAGTTAGATCGTTGATGTTAGATCGTAGAAACTTTCTAAAAAAAATATTTTATGGATTAAAGGTTGGTAGGGAGATTTTGAGAGGGAAACATCGAGAAGGGTTGGTGACGGGGGTGGA
>CAZOQV010000010.1:15099-25365 GCA_964582365.1 uncultured Gammaproteobacteria bacterium
TTGGTAGGGAGATTTTGAGAGGGAAACATCGAGAAGGGTTGGTGACGGGGGTGGACTTAATGAATGAATTAATTAAATTGGCCGGAGAAAAGAAATATAAAGTGTTTTTTTTGGGAGGGTTTAATAATAGAGCAGAAAAGACAGCTATGTATTTTAAATCCAAATTTCTAATTTCTAATTTCCAATTAGGATGGTCGTCAGGAGAACCGGATGTAAGTAATGAAAAAGTTTTAAAACAAATAAATAGTTTTAGACCGGATATTTTATTGGTGGCGTATGGAATGAAAAAACAGGAAGAATGGATTTATCAAAATCTTAATAAACTTGATGTTGGAGTGGTGATAGGGGTGGGGAGAAGTTTTGACTATTATAGTGGGGATTTAAAACGAGCGCCGAAGATATGGAGAAAAATGGGAATGGAATGGTTGTATTCATTAATAAAAGAACCAAAAAGATTTAAAAGACAATTAGAATTGCCGAAGTTTGTGTGGAAAGTGTTGAAAGATTAATTTTGGATTTTGCACCTATAATATTGACTTTCATTTTTTATTGGATATAATAATGGGGCTATCGCAAAAGCGCGATAAGTACTTTAAAAAGGTGGTTTATTTATGCCGATCGAGAATGTTAGTGTTTCCTCTTGTGCTATTTCCCTAGACGATGCTCACTATCTGAATAAGAAATTTAACAGAGATCCTTCTTACGGCGACCCTATTTGGATAAAAAAGGAAGATGAGATTGTTCCTACCCAATTTTTTGGGTATGGGGGGGATCGGTTCAAATTCACTCCATATCAAGATGTGCGGTTTGAAAGGAGGGTCTTGAAAGTTTTTTGCCGTCAGGGAAATACAATCCTAATGTTCAATGGCTTCGATTATGGTCTGCCGCTTAAGCAAAATAGATCTTTTTTCTTCCAGAATTTTAAAGGAGAATTGGAAGAAAACAGTTCTTTTTATATGGACGAAGATTTCGTCTATGTTCAAGACAACCTGTTTTTAAATCTTAATTGCGAAGATATGTTTATTGGAAATGATTTGACCCGCGACAGAAATCTTTTAGGAGGTTATCTTGTTGGAGATAAAGAATTTTGCAAAGGTTATTGGTATCAGAAAAGATTTGTAAAAAAGAAACTACCTCTTGATACTGTCAAAATGGATAATTTTACCAGATTTATTCTTCTTGACAGGTAATCATGCAGGCGACTGTTATCTGAATTTGTATTTATACAAAATCATTTAATAGCCGCCTTTTTTTCGTTCTAAAATTGGCCAATTAATTTGTTTTTAGGTTTAAATTAGTTCCTATAATATTTACTTTTACCAGTTTTTGAGATATAATGTCTATGTTTACGGACAATCTCATCAAAAACGATGAAAATTGGAAATAAACAATAGAACTTTAACAAATTGTTCAGAAAATTATTATTGAGTCCGAAGTGATAACTATTTTTAGTTGTTAGTTTGGACTCAATAAGTGAGTACTAATAATGTATAAAAGAAAGAGGTAAGTGGTATGAAAGTATTTAAATCGGTATTAATGGTAGGAAATCAGTTATTTTTAACAACAGCCCCAGAAGAGGTTGAGGTATCAGAACGCAAAAAGAAGACCGGAACTTTGGGTTCTATTTGGTCTGATACTTATCCGAGCATGATGGGAAAAGAAGGCGAATGGATCGGGGACGGAAAGCGTTTGAGAGCAGGCGTGTCGGCAGTGGTATTGACTCCAACAGAGAAGGGTTTGGGAGTAATCTTGAGCCGTTTCGATGCTGGGCATCCGACCGCGGCTGGTAAACTGAGCACTCCGGCTGGAATCTGGGAGGGAAACGAAGATCTTCAAACCGCAGCTTTGCGTGAGCTTGGCGAAGAAGTGATTTTGAAGGACAACAATCGAGTTGCTTATTGGTATTTTGGAAACAAATTGACCCCCGAATGGGTTCATGAATACGCACAAGCGCATCAAATGGATAACTCCAACTTCTTCGTTTCAATTTACCCATATAAAATGGAAGGACTGGTTGAGGTTATGCTCGACAACCGTCCTCAAGGAAAAGCCTTGTTAGCATTTGAACCTGAAACCGGTGGAATTGAGATCCTTTTCGTTTTTAAAACAAATGTCCGCGTAAGTGGAATGATTGTCGATGGCGAACGGTTCAAGGATACTTGGCTTCACAGAGAAGTGGGAGTGTTTACACTCGAACAGCTTCTTGATGAAGAACAAAAAACGACAAAAGTCTCGGCCGTTGAGGAATTTTTAAGAAAAATCTGAACAATTTGAAAAACGGGAGACCACTAAAGCTTGCAGCAATGCAAACAATAGTCGGTCTCCTTTTTCATTTTAAAAATCCCCAAGTAGTTTAATCTCAAGCTCGAAGTGAAAACCGAGTTTTTCTTGAGCTTTAGATTGAATTAGATTGATGAGAGCCAAATAATCTTTAGCAGTGGCTTGTCCATTGTTGAGAATAAAGTTGCCATGATTAGGGCTAATTTGAGCATCACCGATAGAATAACCTTTTAAATTTAAATCTTGATCAATAATCATACCAGTAGGTTTTTGACCCTCTTTATTTTTAAAAACTGAACCAAGAGAATTCATGGATTGGGTTTGAGATTTTTTTTGAATAATATCTTGAACTTCTTGTTTAGCCAAAGTTGGATCACCCGAGGTTAATTTTAACGTGACCGAAATTATAAAATTGTTAATTTTTTCAACTGAATCGACAAATTTTGAAAAATGATTTTTATTGTTGCCGTGAATGTCGCCAGCAATGGCACCGCCAACAGTGGAGGGAATATAGGCAAATTCTTCTAAACCTAGAAGGTTATTATCGAGAGTGAAATTGATTAAAGAAGAAAGTTGAGTTCCGGAAGAAACTTTAACCTTATTGTTGGGTAAAAGTTCGATTTCGTCGGAATCGTTTTTGATGACAAGACCACGAAGACCAGAATCGGAGATTAAAACATTGGAGCCATTTCCTATGGTAATTAAATTTCCAATTTCTAATTTCCAATTTCTAAAATTTTTTGAAATAAATTCTAATATTTTTTTAAATTCATTAGAGGAATGGGTGTGAATGAAAACGTCGGCGGGGCCGCCGATTTTGACGGTGGTGTAAGGGGAGAGGGAATGGTTTTGATAAATTTCTAAATTAGAAAATTTATTTTTTAGATCTGAATAGACTTTTTCTATATTCATAGTTTGATTATAACAAGCCCTCCCTTTTCAAGGGAGGGTAGGGTGGGTTTTAAACCTAAAAAATATCTTATAAAATATATAATTTGGAATAATAAAAAAATATGGGTTGTTGGTGTGGATAAGTGGGAAAAGTGTGGGGTGACCTATAATTTAAATCCCTCCTGTCCTGCGGACATCCTCCCTTAACAAGGGCGGATTTTTTAATTTCTCCCTTTGTTAAGGGGAGATGTCTCTCGCTGTGCGAGAGACAGAGAGGATTTGATATCATTAATTATGATTTTAGGAATTGATCCGGGATTGGCCAACACTGGTTGGGCGGTATTAGATAATAGATCGTCGATCGTAGATCGTAGAGAATACAGATTGGTGGAGTGTGGGTGTTTGAAAACTAAAATTAGTGACACTTCAGCCTTAAGATTGGATCAAATTTATTGTGAATTAGAAGGATTAATTAAAAAATATAAAGTGGAGACGATGGCGATTGAAACCTTATTTTTTGCTCAAAATGCTAAATCAGCGATTAAAGTGGCTGAGGCAATTGGAGTGATTAAAATTTGTGGGCAAAAAAATGGAATTGAAGTGGCTGGATTTACTCCGCTTCAAGTAAAAATGTCTTTGGTGGGATATGGAAGAGCAGAAAAGGAACAAGTGGAAATTATGGTTCGCAATTTTTTGGGATTAGAAAAAAATATCAGTCCGTCACATGCTTCGGATGCGGTGGCAGTGGCGTTGACTTATTTGTTTACCAATAAAGATTTGGTTGGTTGATATAGTTTGTGTAGTATTAGATAGTCTTTGGGTTTTGTTTGGTTTAGTGTAAAATGAATTTATGATTTCGAGCTTAAAAGGAAAAATTTCTAGAGTTGGTAATAATTTTATAGAGATTGAAGTTCATGATGTTGGCTATTTAGTGTGGTGTGGTCAAAATTTTTTAAAGCGTCGAAATGTTGACGAAGAATTGAAAATTTATACTTATCAATCAGTTTCTGAAAATGATGTTAGTTTGTTTGGATTTGAAACCATTGACGATGTCAACTTATTTAAAATGTTAATTTCAGTTTCAGGAATTGGTCCAAAAACAGCTGCCCAAATAATGTCCTCCTCCGCTGAAGCTACGGACGGACGAGGGGCAGAAAGTATTATTAAGGCAATTGGAGAAGCGGACGTTAAGTTTTTTGAAAAAGTAAAAGGTATTGGTAAAAAGGGAGCACAAAGAATAATTGTTGATTTAAAATCAAAAGTGGGCGGATTAGGAGAATTGGATTTAGCCGCCGACGCCAAGGCTATGGCGGCCGAGGATGATGATTTGAGTTTGAGTTTAAAGCAGTTGGGTTTTGATAGAAAAGAAATTGAAAAAGTGACAGCAAAAGTACCAGCTGAATTAGTGACGATTGAAGAAAAATTAGAATGGTGTCTTGGGAATTTGTAATTAATAATTAAGAATTAATAATTAATAATAATGGATAAAAAAATTTTAGACGAGAAGGCAGAAGTTGATGAAAAAATAGTGGAGAAAAGTTTGCGGCCACAAAAATTAAATGAATTTATTGGACAAGAAAAATTAAAAGAACAATTGCAGATTTTTTTGGAAGCGGCTAAAAATCGAAACGAAGCCTTGGATCATATTTTATTTTATGGTCCTCCTGGATTGGGAAAAACAACTTTGGCATTTTTAATGGCCAGAGAAATGGGCAGTAATATTAAAATGACTTCTGGTCCAGCTTTGACTCGGGCGGGTGATTTGGCTTCGATTTTAACTGGACTTAAAAAAGGAGATTTTTTATTTATTGATGAAATTCACCGCTTAAATAAATTAGTGGAAGAAATGCTTTATAGCGCGATGGAAGATTTTGCCTTGGATATTGTGTTGGGTAAAGGGCCGTCGGCAAAAACCGTCAGGCTTAATTTACAAAAATTTACCTTAGTTGGGGCAACAACTCGAATTGGATTAATTAGTGGGCCAATGAGAGACCGATTTGGTTATGTTCAACAGTTGGATTTTTATGAAGATACTGATTTAAGTGAAATTATTGAAAGAACAGGAGAAGTTTTGAAATGTAAAATTAATTCTGATGCGGCTAAGTCGATTGCTAAAAGATCTCGGGGAACTCCGAGAATTGCCAATAGATTATTGCGACGAGTTCGAGATTATGCCCAGGTTAAAAATGATGGCTTAATTACTTTAAATGAAGTGGAAGAGGCTTTGAAAATGTTAGGAGTTGATAAAGATGGATTGTCGGACGCCGATCGAAAATATTTAGAAATAATTAAAAAACAATATAATGGAGGACCAGTGGGAGTGGAAAACATCGCGGCAGCTTTGACGGAAGATGTGGGGACAATTACGGAAGTTTATGAACCGTTTTTAATGAAAAAAGGGCTAATTAAAAGAACACCAAAGGGCAGGGTGTTAACTTAGATCATTGATCGTAGATCTTAAATCGTAGAAAATTTATTCGGCTTGGATGCCAAGTAACCACAAGACGGCTTCTTTACGATAGCGACGATCACCGCGGGCATTAATTCGGATGGCTGGTAATTTACCTCGTTTTCCCCATCTTTTGATGGTTAATTTACTAACGCGGAGTAAGTCGGCGACTTCGGCGACGGTTAAAAGGTCGGGAAGATTATCGATAGAGACTCCGTTTATTTTTTTTGGGACTGATGTTTGTTTCACAAGGTTGTCTTGTGTGTCTGTTTGATAGTCCATTTGGTGTATCCTCTTATATCAAAATAATGATTAACTAATATCAGTAAAACATATTGGATATTTATGTGTCAATAATCAAAAATTACCCTGTTATCTTCTTTGACTTAAAGGAGGGGAAAAATTATCTTTTTTGGTGTAAAATTACCTATGGAAGAAAACAATCAAACAAAGACTGATTTGAAAATTGCATTTTTTGGAGTTAAAAGTTGGGAAAGAGAAATTATCGAAAAGGAAATTTCTAAACTAGACAGTTTTGGAGTGGGAATTTTTGAAAAAGAAGTTCAAGAAGATTTGGAATTGGCCAGTAAGTACGATATAATTTCACCTTTTGTTTATTCAAAAATAAATAAACAGACATTGGATAAATTGCCGAATTTAAAAATGGTGGCGACTAGATCAACTGGTTATGACCATATAGATGTAGATGAGTGTAATAAAAGAAAAATAATTTGGAAAAATGTGCCGGCCTATGGTTCGGAAACAGTGGCGGAATATACTTTTGCTTTAATGCTGGCTATTACTAGAAAAGTAGTTGAAGCGCATCAATCAGTGGAAGATGGAGAGTTTAATCCGGAGGGTTTGACCGGAATAGATTTGGGAGGAAAAACCTTAGGAGTGATAGGTGTTGGAAAGATAGGCCAAAATGTTGTCCACATTGCTAAAGCCTTTGGAATGAAAGTTTTAGGAGTAGATGCGATGTTAACTCCTGAATTGGCAAAAAAAATCGGTTGTAAATTGGTCGATTTGGAAACTTGTTTGAAAGAATCGGATATTGTGACACTTCACGTGCCATCAATTAAAGAAACTTTTCATTTGATTAATAAAAAAAATATTAAATTAATGAAAAAAGGAAGTTATTTAATAAATACAGCCAGAGGGGCAGTAGTGGAAACAGAAGCAATTCTTTGGGCATTAAATAATAAGATTTTAGCTGGAGCTGGATTAGATACAACTGAAGATGAATCGGAATTGGAAAGTATGAGTATGGTAATCAGTCAAAAACCCACAAAAGAACAACTACAAGGTATCTTAACTTTTCATTTGTTAAGAGATAGAGATGATGTAATTTTTACTCCACATAATGCTTTTAATACTAAAGAAGCGATTGAAAGAATCGTGGAGACAACAATAGAGAATATTAAAAACTATATTAAAATTAATAATTAAAAATAATTTATGAAAACAGTAATTATTTGTGGTGGTATTGGCTCAAAAATGTGGCCGATGAGTCGAAGTACGATGCCAAAACACTTTTTGCCACTTATTCAAGGTAAATCATTATTCCAGTTGAATTACGAGGTTTTAAGAAAGAGGTTTAGTCCAGAAGAAATATTTTTACAAACAAATGAGATTCAAGCTAAAATTGCTAAAAGTATTGTTCCAGAAATTATTGAAGAAAATATTTTTGTAGAGCCAGAAATGAGAAATCAGGGGCCAGCGACTGGATTTGCGGCAGCCCAATTAATTAAAAGAGGATTTGGAGATGAACCTTTTATTTTAATTCAAACAGATGATTTAAGAGAACCTCCAGAAAAGTTTTTAGACATGATTGATGAAATAAATAAAGTGGCAAGTTATGAAGATAAATACATAACTGGTGGATTTATGCCGGAATCAATTGTGAGAGGAGTGGATTATTTGGTTAAAGGAAGTTTAATTAGTGAAGAAAATGGAGTGAAAATTTTTAAAGTGGCTGATTATATTGATAGAACTGAAGAGGATAAAATTAAACAATATTTAGGGACAGATAAATTGCTACTCCATACTAATCACACCACAATGACTCCAAATAATTTATTGAAAATGTATCAAAAATATAAACCAGAGTGGTATCAGCCTTTAGTGGAAATTAGTAAGGGTGGTGATGTGGTGAGCGAATATGCCAAAATGCCTAAGGGAGCAATAGAAGAAGTAACAAAAGTAATTTACAGAGAAGATGGGGCATTAGTGGTTGAATTGCCTTTTGAATGGGTAGATTTTGGAACGTGGGAATCAGTGGCTAACTACATGAAAAAGAAAGGAATGTATCAACCAGAAGATCTTTTAGAAATAGAAAGTAGCGAAAACTTTGTTTACAAAAAAGATAAAAAATTTATCGCAATGATTGGTGTTGATAATTTAGTGGTAGTGGATACAGGGGATGCTTTATTGATTATTAAAAAAGAGGCAAGCGGAAAAGTGGGACAAATAGTGGACAAATTAAAAGAGGAAAACAGAAAGGAACTAATATAATTCTTTATACAGGATTATTTTTTGTTTATTAATTCAGCTAGTTCTTGAACTCTTTTTACACCTTTGGCGTGTGCTTCTGATCCGTCTATCGAATCGGTAAATCCATCTAATGAGGAAGTAGCTTTCATTGTTTCTATTATTTTATTTATGGTTGGATCTTTTTGATTGTTTAAGACAACTTCTTCTATATCTTTCCAATCAGCCCAAAAATAATCACCTGGACCCTCAACTGATGATGGAACAGAAATCCTTTCATTTTTATTACCGACGGGAAAAACATTTTCTGCACCACCAGCTTTTTCTATAAGAGTATCTATATTTGAGAATGTTTCTATTGTTTTCATATCGTATTGTATCACTTTTTTATTTATTTTTTTAATTGGGTGATTTTTGAAAAGGAAAATACTGAGTTCTAAAACGAATCCGATCACCTGATCTAAAATCAGGTATGAAGAAAATTAATAAAATTAAAGCATTTTTTAGTGATGAACCAGAAGTAGTGGGTGGAGTATTGGAAAAAGAATGTAAAGAAACTTATACAAGAATTGGTTGGGGTGATTTTTTGGAGAAGATAGATTAAAAATTTTTTATCGGGGTGCTCTGGAACCAAAGATTTTCAAAAATCTGTTTTTGCATGTCGACTAAATATTTATTTTTCATTTCTAAACAAAAAATATCTTTATTTTCGAGAAAATGACAGATGGTAAAGATATCGTTGTATATAAAAATATCGGCTCGAATAGTGAGAATTTTTGGAGAAATAAAATTTATTTGTTGAAATTTTTCTAAATCTTTTATGTGAGAGAATACTCCAAATTTTTCTAGGTTGGATAATGATCGAGAATATATTTTTTTATCAAATAATTGTTGACGAAGTTTTTCGGCTTCGTCATGTGGCATGTAAGCATCAGCGGTGGAAACTTCATAACTTAGAAATTCATTTTTGGCATTTAATAAATTCCAATTAACTCGGGATAGCCCTTCTTGACCTCGATAATATAAAATTTGAGAATCGGAATTATCGATATTAATATAATTTTCTAACATATTTATGGTTTCTGGTAATGACTTTTTGAGGGCGAATAATTCGGTTTCTTTTTTAGAAAGAATAAAATTTAATTGCGAAGGGTGACTGGCTTTAAATTTAAATCCATTTTCATTGTATTGTTGGACGACTAATTCTTTTTCGATTAACTTGTCCAAAATTCGATACACCTTAGTTCGGCCGAGGTGTAAATTGCGACTAATGGTTAGAGCAGATGAAGTGTTGTTTTCAAGTAAATTAAGGTATATTTTGATTTCTTCGGTACTTAATCCAAATGGTTTTAATAATGGTATTAACTTGTCTGTTTGTTCGGACATCAAATGTATTCTATGACTTTTATTTGATATATTCAAGTAGAATGAAACAAATAAATAATCAAAAAATTAAAGGAACGGGTTTTATTTTAATGTCGGCGTTTTTTTATGCGTCGTATGGAGTGTGGTCGCGACTAATGGCTAATTATTTTGGGGAATTTTCTCAAGCATGGACTAGAGCCTTAGTATTATTGGTGGGAACTTTGATTTTAAATATATTCTTTAAATTTTTTAAACCAGTCAATAAAAAAGATTGGATTTGGTTTGGAGTAATTGCTCTGATGGGTTTAAATCAGGCGCCATATTTTTATGGTTTTAAACATTTAAATATAGGGACGGCGACATTAATCTTTTATGCTGCCTTATTAATTGGCGGGTACTTAATTGGAAGATTTAGTTTTAAGGAAAAAATAACTAAAATTAAATTAATAAGTTTAGGGTTAGCGATTTTAGGAATGTTGGTAATTTATCAATTAACTTTGAATTCAAACCAATTATTAGCAGTTGGATTAACTATTTTGGCTGGATTGATGGGGGCGGGGGGAGTGGTGTTTACTAAAAAATTATCGGGTGAATACCCAGAAATTCAGATTATGACTAGTTATTTTATTTCAATTACAGTAGTAAATTTTATAATGTCAGCAATATTCAAAGATTCGCTACCGGCTCTTGGTTTCACTTTACCTTGGTTGGCTCAATTTGGTTATTTAGTGGCCTTTTTAGTGGCTAATTTGGCGGTAATTCAAGGATTTAAGCATTTAGAACCAAGTGTG
>CAZOQV010000010.1:25465-28466 GCA_964582365.1 uncultured Gammaproteobacteria bacterium
TTTAGTGGCTAATTTGGCGGTAATTCAAGGATTTAAGCATTTAGAACCAAGTGTGGGTAGTTTAATTGGGTTGGTGGAAATAATTTTTGGAGTGGTATTTGGAACAGTTTTATTTGGAGAGGTAATAGGGTGGGGAGTGGTAATTGGAAGTATTTTGATTTTAGTGGCAGCGGTTTTACCGAATGTAAAATTAAAAAAATAATACAAAATTTTTGTTTTATTGTAGGGGCGAGGCATGCCTCGCCCTTGTTTGTATTTGATTTGGTGAGTATATCTCTGTCTAGCCCGGTTCAATTTGATTGTGATTAATTTAAATTTTAATTTTGTAATTTAATTATTATGTTTTTAATATTACAATATCATTATTAATGATAATAGGATATTTAATTGATAATGAGGCAGGTATGGATTATTAATAATAGGGTACAGGCATGCCTGTACCCTACAACGCAGAATCCTACAATAAAAGAATACAAAATATAGAAATAAGATGAGATCATGTCAAAGAAAAAAGAATAGATGTTTGGATTTTGATTATGATAGTGGTGGTTATTATTTTTTAACGATTTGTATAAAAAATAGAAGGAATTTTTTTGGAACCATTGAAAATGGACAAATTTATTTGACTGATTTTGGAATTTTGGCAAATGAGTTATGGAATGAAATACCAAATCATTATTCGCAAGTGATTTTAGATGATTATGTGGTAATGCCAGACCATATTCACGCAATTGTATTTATTGTAGGGGACAGGCATGCCTGTCCCCAAGTAATCAGAAGACAAAATCAAACAATACCAATTATTGTTGGTTCGTATAAATCGACTGTTTCAAAAAATATTGATAAAAAATTTTGTTTTATGTGGCAGAAGTCATTTTTTGATAGAGGAATTCGAAATGAAAAAGAATATTTGGTTTATAAAAACTATATTCGTGATAATCCGATAAATTTCTAGAATATCAGCCACAGGCTGATTGGCCTTTGGCCAAAAAAAATCCCCCAAAAATGGGGGATTTTTAATGTGGTAGAGACGTTGCATGCAACGTCTCTACAGAAAAACAAATTACTTGAGCTCAACTTGGGCACCAGCAGCTTCTAATTTTGCTTTAGCATCATTAGCAGCTTCTTTTTTCATGGTACCTAATTCAGCAGGACAGGCATCGACCATATCTTTAGCTTCTTTAAGACCTAATTCTGGTTTGAATTCTCGAACAGCTTTGATGACGGCAATTTTGTTAGCGCCAGCAGAGGTGATGATGACATCAAATTCAGTCTTTTCTTCGGCAGCAGCAGCAGGGGCAGCACCACCAGCAACGGCGGCACCAGCAGCAGCTGGGGCAGACATAGCGACAGCTTTGACATCAAATTTTTCTTCGAGAGCTTTAACTAATTCGGAAAGCTCGAGAACTGAGAGTTCGGCAACAGAATCGAGTAATTTTTCGATTTTTGCACTTACTTTTTTATCTTCTGACATAGGTTTAATTTAATTAATAATTAATAATTAACAATTAATAATATTTATTGCTGTTTATCAGCAATGGCTTTGAGGGTTAAAACCAATTTGGTTTGGTTAAAACGAAGAGCATAAGCCAATCTTTGGAGAGGATTTTTAAGTCCACCAATAAATTGAGCAATGAGAGCACTTTTTGAAGGTAAAGTTAAAAAGGTTTTTAACTCATCTAAAGATAAAAGTTTTTTATCGTAGATTCCATATTTGAAACTGGTTTTTTCTTTAGCGGTGTTAACTTTGTCAATTTCTTTTAAAGGAGCGATTTCGTCTTCATTACAATAGGTGATGGCGGTTGGTCCAGTTAAAGCTTCTGGTAATTTGATACCTAATTTTTCAAGAGCTCGGGTAATTAAAGAATTTTTAACAACTTCAATTTCACCACCGTTAGCTTTGATATTAGCTCTAAGACTAGTGGTATCAGCGGCGTTTAAACCTTGATATTGGATTAAAGCGGCAGATTTAGATTCACTAAGTTTTTTAGCGACATCTTCGACTTGATTGATTTTTTGTGTAGTTGGCATATTTTTTAAAATTTCTAAATCTTAATTTCTAATTTCTAAAAAAAAAGAAAGGCCTCGAAGATTCGAGGCGCAAATAAAACAAAATAAATTGTTTTGCCTCGGCGGGACTTATTTTTGTGCCTGCTGTCTTCGGTTGATGGGGGAATTATAACAGAAATTTTGCAAAAAAGAAATGAACTTATTTTGATAATAGTTTCTGATTGGGTTTTTTAGATCTTTCTTCTAGGTCTTTAAGATAATCAATATATTGAAGATTTTCTAAATATTCTGTTGATATCGTTTGCTTGTCTCTTTTTAAATCAAATTCTCCAGTAAGAAGAAAAATTTTTTCTTTTAAGTCGTTTATTGATTCAGGAGAGAGTTTTCCTCCTTTTTCAATAATTTCTTGTATTTTTTTTGATTCGGAAATAATGTTTGAAACGTGTTCTTCTAGTTTTGTATCTAATTGATTTTTTTGTTTAGATTTTTCTATCATTATTTATTATAAGATCAATTTTAAATAAATGCAATATGTTTTACAAAAAAAGCCCTAGAAAAAAATAATAATAAAAATTGGTGAATTTTACAATTCATTTATTTCTATTTAAAATTTTTTATATCTAGGGCTTAACTTCAAAAATCAGTGGTACGAGATTGGGAAAAAGATGTTTCTATGATTTCGTATCTATTTTGCTATGAATAAATTATTGAACAGAGAAGAAGAACAAAAGTTTAGCGGTGATGATTATATCTGACGTATTTGGGTTTGATATTTTTTACCGGTGTTTTTTCTGTTTCTGGTGATGGGTTTTCCGGTCTCAAACGCTTGTTGCTTCTGTTTTCAAAATTACTTCTTGCTGCCATGATAACTCTCCTTTAAATTTTTTTATTTGATATTTGAGCAGATGCTCGGGCTGGACACTAAAAGTAATGTTCAAACCGAGCATTTGCTCTACTGATTTTTGATTTTAAAAGTACAGATCTAAAAACG
>CAZOQV010000011.1:0-20968 GCA_964582365.1 uncultured Gammaproteobacteria bacterium
CTAATTTCTAATTTCTAATTTCTAAAAAGAATTATGGTTTATTTGTTTGAAGTTGGTGGAGCTTTTCCATGATTTGTTTTTGTTCTAAAAACAGTTTATTAAAGTCTTCGTCGTTTTCTTCTGTTTCAGAATTAGTCATTTGATTACTAATCTGATTTAACCTATCTTTAAGCAATATCTGATTTATTTTATTGGTGGCTTTTTTAATTTCTGACAAACGGATGATGGAATCGATTTGATTTTTTTGAGATTCAAAATAAAGAGTTTCAAAAAGAGGCTTAATCTCAGCTGGCAAAGAATCAAGAATCTGTTTTAGGGTGATATCTTCATCGACCAGAAGAAATTTAGAAATAGTTTTAAATCTGGGAACAGTTAATTGATCAAGATATTTTTTAAGTTTTTTGGCCAATTTAACGGGGTTTTTGGCACCAATAATGAGAGTTAACAATAATTCTTCGAGTTTTTCGGTTTTACTTTCTGTTTCTTCAATATTAGCCTTAGTCAAATTACTAGAATAAACAGGGATAAATCCGCCAACAGCTTTCGCAGTTTGGGCGGACAGGTTTTTCTTGGCTTCTTCACGAATTGATTCTTCACTGGAATTAATTTCATTAGCTAACTTTTTAAAATAATCAGATTTGGTAACAGAATTTTTAATTTTGACTAAAAATGGCAAAACTACATTTAAAATTTCTTTTTTACCTTTGACAGTGTTGGCATCATGAAGTTTTAGCTGTGATTTAATAATAAAATCCCAAACATCAGTGGCTTTAGCTAATTGAGATTTGAAAAATTCTGGGTCAGCTTTGATGGCTTCATCTGGATCTTTATATTTATCACCTAAGGTTAAAACTTTGATGTCAAATTCCATAGAATCGGCTAATTCGATACTTTTACGAGCAGCATTGTTGCCGGCAAAATCGGAATCTAGGCCTAAAATTAAAGTATCGGTGTAACGACGAAGAAGTTGAAGTTGTTCTAGGGTGAAGGCGGTGCCTTTGAGAGCAACAAAATTTTTAAAACCGGATTGATAGGGAGAAATCATATCAAATTCACCTTCAACCACGACCACAGAATTTTCTTGACGAATGGCTTCTTTGGCTAAATTTAGGCCAAAAAGCATATGACTTTTATGATAAATTTCGGTTTCAGGAGAATTAATATATTTGGCTAGATTGGGATTTTTGGAAGAAGGCAAAATACGACCGGAAAAACCGACAATGTGGCCACGATAATCGTGAAGTGGAAAAGTTAAGCGACCATTAAAACGATCGTAAAGACCAGGACCGTAATTACTTTTACCAAAAGTGCCAGTGTCGATTAAATCTTTAATTTTGTAACCTTTTTTGACAATAAAATTGCTTAAATATTTTGAATCATCAGGAGAAAAACCAATATTAAAAGTTTTAATAGTTTCTTGGGTAATTCCCCTGTTGGCAACATAACTTAGAGCATCTTTGCCCAATGGATGGGATAAAAGAATATAATTGTAAAATTTGGCGACTTGAGAATTAATTTCAATTAATAATTTCTTTTTGGATTCTTGATGATCAACTAGGCTGCTTTTGACCAAAGTGATACCAGATAATTTGGCCAATTCTTCCAAGGCTTCTCGAAAATCAATTCGCTCATATTCTTCTAAAAAAGTGAAAACATCACCGGCTTTACCACAACCAAAACATTTAAAAATCTGCATGTCTTCGGAGACAGTGAAAGAGGGAGTTTTTTCGCCATGAAAAGGACAACAGGCCACATGATGACGACCACGCTTTTTTAGAGGGACATAACGATTAATTACGTCGACAATATTGAGTTTTTGTTTAATTTCGTCAACTTGGTTATCCACAAGCTATTCTAACATTTTTTAAACTCCACTTTATTTAAATCCTTCCTGTCCGAAATTTCGGACTGTCCTCCCTTAACAAGGGAGGAGAAATCTTTTGTTATTTTGTAGAAACGCCATGCATGGCGTCTCTACTTTTTCAATCTCCCCTTTTATTTAAATCCTCACTCCGGATAAACCGGTTTCTCCCCTTAACAAAGGGAGACTTTTAATTTAGTGGTCGCGGGTGAGGATACTTCTAATTAATAATTAATAATTAATAATTAATAATTAATAATTAATAATACTAGTGATCTCTATTTATTATAAATTCAAAGATTGATTGTAATTCGGAGCGGAAGGGTTCTTTTGATAAAAATTTTAATTCGGTGTCAAAAATTTCTTGGGCTTCAAGAGCAAACTTTTTAGCAATAGATTTGCCATATTCTAAGCTACCGTATTCTGTCATTTTGGTAATGACCCAACTAATTTCGTCTGAAGTTTTTTGATCGCGAGTTTTAGAAATAATTTCTTTAAGCTTAGATAAGTCCGAAGACGAGGCATTATTTAATAGATGAACCAACATTATGGTTCGTTTACCTTCATAAATATCGTTGCCCTGTTGTTTTTTTTGACCAGCAAAATCAGAAGTTAAATCTAAAAGATCATCGACAATCTGAAAAGAACGACCAAGAAGAACACCGAAGTTATAAATTGATTCGAGTTGAGAATCGGAAGCACCGGCTAAAATAGCACCAAGTCGCATAGGGCCAGCGATGGTGTAATAACCAGTTTTACTTTCCAAAATTAATAAAATATCTTCTTCGTTTAAATCTAATCGATTATCTTGAGTCCATTTAATTTCAATGGTTTGACCTAGGATAGTGCGAGTTAACATTAGAAAAAATTCATCTTGAATTTTTTGAGCAAGGTTTTTATCCAAAATTAAATAATTTTTTGATAATACTTGCCACATTAAAACATGGAGGGCATCTCCAGCATTAATGGCCAACTCATTTCCGTAAATTTTATAAAGAGCGAGTTGACCACGACGTTCGAGCGATTGATCTTCAATATCGTCGTGATTTAAAATCCAATCTTCGGAAATTTGCATAGCGGCGGCAGTTGGAAGTGATTTATTTAAGTTAAAGCCAAGAGATTGAGCAGTCAGCATTAAAAGAGTTGGGCGAAGATATTTTCCCTTTCTTTGTGGATAATCTGAAACTATTTGAAAATGAAAATCGGAAATAAATTGATATTTAGATTTTATTTGACAAAACTCAGGATAATTTTTAATTAAATTAAGATATTGCTCGATTTCCGGCCATAGAATGTTTTTATTTTTAGCTAAAACTTCAATTGCGTCTGGTTTCATGAGATTTTTTCAAGAGGAATTACAGCTGGAGTTTCAGCTGCAATTGGAGGATTTGTTTTTTTAATTAATAAACCAAAAGTATAAGGATAAATCAAATACATGGCCTCAAAAGTAGTGACTGACAACTCAAAGGCAGAAGGGATTTGATTAGTTATAAAGAAAGCCCCAAGACCAAGAACAGTGGCGGTTTTAAAACTCTGTTTCATTTTTTCTTTGAAAACTTTTTTAATAATTTCTGGTGGAATATTGGATTTTTCGGCTTTTTTAGCAGCTTCGGAATTACTTCCAAAACCAGCATGAATAGCCGCTAAAAAGGTACCGATGGCAGTGACAAAATTCATGGGAGTATTTTGAACGCTAAGATCGGCAATAAAAACAAAACCTTCAAAAGCAGTGGGGATGTGACGTAAAAAAATAACCATTAAAATGAGAGCAACACCACCAAAACCGCTGAGAGTGAACATAAGACGGTTGTATTTAATGCGAGCAAATAAAACTTTTTGATTACGACCTAAAAAGATACGTAAAATTCTCCATAAAAGTCGAACTACAACAAAGAATAAAATAGCAATACCAACAAACATAAAAATTTTAGACCAATCTAGGGCCATGGTTTGAGTGACTTTGAAAAGAGGAACATGAAGATTGACTCCTTTTAAAGGATATTTAGGATAAGGAATCCAGTCATAAAGAAGATTCATTTTTTGTAATTTAAGAGGGTCAGAATAGAAGTCGATTAAAAAGATTCGACCAGCCGAAAAGAAAGCAATGGCATTAATAAAGAAATTAAAAATGTAAAAAATGATAGATAAACTTCCTTCTTTAACTTTTTTGTTAAAAACTAATGATTGTTGGTCTTCTCTTATGTTTTCGATTTCGTCTTCAAAATCTTTTAAAGATTTGTCAAAATGATTACCAATGATACGAAGTGGAAGAAAAATTATGTTTTGAAGAATACCGATCAAAATAACTGAAATCCAAATTTGGTTGGTAATTGAATAAATTAAAAAGAAAATACTAGCATATAGCTTGAAGCTATTGCCTTTTAAAAACCAAACAGTCAAAACTATTAAAAAGATTAAAAGCAAACTGGTCCAAAAAGGCAACCATTTGCGACTATTATCTATTTTTCTAATTTCAGAGAAGCTGGATTCATTTTTAACCATTGTGCTAATTATACAATTTAACTTATACTGTATACATGGCTGAAAATAAGGAAATAATAAATCACCAAAGCGAAACGAGTATTGGACAACAAAACGAAAAACCAATTGAGATAATGAGAGATTTGCAGAAAGATAGGGAGGTTATTGTACCTAGGGAAGTTAGAAATTGGATGGAAAAAGTGGAACAAGACCCTGATTTGAACGATCAAAGTCAAAATGATGGAAATAATGATGATTCAGTTTTGCAACCAATTGTCAAAATACCTAAAATAGTATTGCCGGTTGATAAGGGTAATTTTTCTGAAGGTTTTAAAAAAACTATGGATGACGCCAGCAGGTGGTTATCAGAATTTGTGTTTAGATTAATTAAAAAGAACAAAGGTAATGTAAAATTTAAAGAGAAATGAATGATTTTATAGTTCAACAAATAATAAATGTTTTACTAATATTAGTGACGATATTAGTAGCTTTAATAGTGTTGGTAGTGCTTGGTTTTGTAGCTTTTATGTGGTTTAAATGGAAAGATAGGGAGGAAAAGTCGTTAAAGTTGATAACATTATTAGTAGCAGTGCCTCAGGATAATGAAATAAAAATCGATGCTACTGAACAAATCATTAATTCTTTTTCTAGTTTATACAAATCAGCTAAATTTAAAATTTTTCAGAAATTTATTGCTCAGCCAAGCATCTCCTTAGAAATTATCGGAACTGATGATGATATTAAATTTTATGTCTCACTTCCAGAAAAATACCAAGATTTAATTGAAAAACAAATTTATAGTGTCTATGCTGGGGCTGATGTTAAGGTGGTGGAAGAAGCAAATATTTATTCAAATGATGGTAAGGTGGAATATTTATGGTTGGCATTAAAAAAAGCTGTTCACTCCCCACTTAAAACTTATAAAGAAATCCCGACTGATCCGTTGGCGGCATTAACTTCGGCCTTATCTAAATTAAACAAAAACGAAACAATATCAATTCAATTAGTTTTGTCACCAACTGATGGACAATGGGCAAAGGTAGGTAGAAGTTTTATTAGCAGTACCAAAAAGAATGAATCTAACCCAGAAAAAGCCTCTTATAAAATTGATGCTAAACAGCTAGAAGCAATTGAGCAAAAAACCGGTAAACCAGGTTTTGAAACGGCCATAAGAATAGTGGCAGTGGCTCCAACTAAAGAAATTGCCAAAGTTAATATTTCCAATATTAAGGCATGTTTTGGTCAATTTGAATCACCATGGAATAAATTCACTGGTAAAAAAATAAAATCTAAGGCAATGTTTATGCAGGATTTTATTTATAAATATCCAGCTTTAATTTGGTTAAAGAATAAAACTATTTTGTCGTCAGATGAAATTTCTGGTATTTTTCATTTTCCAAACAAATCAATTGAGACACCAAATATCTATTGGTTAAAAGCAAAAAAAGCACCGGCACCAACAGATTCTCCCCAAGAAGGAATGTATATTGGCGATAATTTATATCGTGGGGTTAATAAAAAATTTTGTATGACAGCGGCTGACCGTCAGAGACATTTTTATATTGTTGGACAAACAGGTGTGGGTAAATCTTGGTTATTGGCGGATATGGCGTTGCAAGATATTAAGGCTGGGCATGGAGTTTGTTTTATTGATCCACATGATACTTATGAAAGTATTTTGGAAAGAATTCCACCAGAGAGAATTGAAGATGTAATTTATTTTGATCCATCACAAACTGAGCGACCAATGGGTTTTAATGTGATGGAATGTGAAAGAGAAGACCAAAAAGATTTCGTGACTTCTTCAATTATTAATTTGATGTATAAACTTTACGATCCGTATAAGACTGGTATCGTTGGTCCCCGATTTGAACATGCAATTAGAAATATAATGTTAACAGTCATGATTGAACCTGGAGCAACATTTATTGAAATTGTCCGCTGTTTGACTGATCAAAGTTATGTTCAAGAATTGTTACCAAAATTAAATGATCCAATGGTTAAACGTTATTGGACTGATCAAATTGCCCAAACATCAGATTTCCATAAATCAGAAGTGTTGGATTATATCGTGTCAAAATTCGGCCGATTCATCACTAATACCATGATGAGAAATATTATTGGTCAAAGTACTTCGTCATTTAATTTTAGAAAGGCCATGGATGAGGGAAAAATCCTTATTATTAATTTGGCCAAAGGGACAATTGGAGAAGAAAATTCGGCTTTCTTAGGACTAGTTTTGATTCCTAAAATTTTAATTGCAGCCATGAGCCGACAAGATACTCCAGAGGCAAACAGAAAAGATTTTTATTTATACGTCGATGAATTTCAAAATTTTGCTACTCAAGACTTTGCCGTGATTTTATCCGAAGCCAGAAAATATCATTTGAATTTAACAGTGGCTAATCAATTTATTTCTCAAATGGACGATGAAGTAAAAAATGCAGTTTTCGGAAACGTCGGTACGATTTCTAGTTTTAGATTGGGTATTGCTGATGCTGGATTTTTAGCGAAACAATTTCAACCAGAATTTGGTGAACATGATTTATTAAACTTGGCAACTGGAGAAATATATATGAAAACAATGGTGAAAGGAACTCCAAAACAACCATTTTCATTAAAAGTAGCGGCGGCGGAAAGGTTAAAACCCGGAGATCCTAAAAAAGCAGAAATGATTAAAAAGTTATCGTCTTTGAAATATGGTCGACCAAGAGAATTAGTGGAAGCAGAGATAGCGAAAAGAGCACGTCTTTAATTTTCAATTTTCAAAATCCAATTTTCAATCAATTTCTAAATTTTATTGCGACTTGAAGTAATTATTTTGGAAAAAATTAAAAGTAATTCTTGAGACTCTTTCCAGTTAATTCTACATTCATCTATAAAATCAGGATTGGCTTGAGCGAGTAATCTTAACCAATGTTTCGTTTCTTTAATTTCTTTTTTAGAAATACCCATTTTGTGGATAAAATCTTTTTTACTTTCAGCTTCATTAGCTTCACAATAGTTTGCACCAATAGAACCTGAAGAACCAACAACCTGTTCTATTAATCTTTTATTAATACAATCTTTAGGTAATTTTCTGACCAATTGAATTATTTTTTCACCGAATAAAGCAGTTCTTTCTTCTAAGTTGTATTCCATTTCACAATTAATGAATTAATACATTCATTGTAAATTGAAAATTGGATTTTGAAAATTAGATATTATAACTCTTTGAGCTTGATACCTTTGGATTCTTCTTTGTCGATGATTAATTCCAAATATTTTTCAGTGGTGGAAATTCTTTTGTGTCCAATGATTTGAGAAACAACATCAATTGGAACACCAGCTTTAAGTTGAAAAACAATGAAAGTGTTACGAAGATCATTGACTTTAATATTTTTAATATCGGCTTTATTGAAATAACGGTTTAAAAGACTTCGGATATTTCTAGCTAAAAGACAGTGTCCGGTTTTGGTAATAAAGACATTTTTAGATTTACCAGCGTAACGACCGTTATCTAGATATTTTTTAAGAGCAGTTTTGGCTGAATTGTTTAAAGGAACAACCCTGGAAGGATGAGATTCATAAGTTTCAATTACGATTTCATTGTCCTTAATGTTTTCTAATTTTAAATTTTCAATTTCTTTAATTCTCAAACCAGATTGAAGCATTAATTCAACAATGGCAGTAGCACGGCTATCATTGCGACAAGCGTCACGAAGAGATCTGTATTCAATTGGTTTTAAAATTTTAGGTAAATCATTTTCATATTTTGGATGTTTTACATCAGAAGAAGGGTCAATAGTGATGACACCTTCATTTTTTAAAAAAGAAAAGAAATTTTTGATGGAATTAAGTTTACGAGAAATAGATTTAGCGGTGTATTCGTTTTGGGTTAAATCTTTTTTAAAAGATTCAATTGAATTCTCGGTTATTAAATTAATATCAGTAATTTGTTCTTTATTTTTAAGAAAAGAAAAAAGTTGATTTAAATCGCCTTTGTAGGCTACAATAGTGTTGCTTGACTTAACATTTCTGGTAAGCGCATCTACGAAAAGACCTAAAGCGTCTTCTAATGATAAATTGGGCATAAATTGAATTATTGGTAATAACTATGGCTTATAATAACATTAATTGGGACTAAATACAAACATATGAAAAATTTCTCTTTAATCATATTAGGTTTGATAATATCGATTTCAACTATTGGAAATATAAAAACCCAATATGATACTTTGAAAGAGGCAAAAAAACAAAATGTTAGGATAGAAAACGAAATATCTAAACTCAATCAAGATAATCAAATTCTTGATCAAAAGATAGAATACGCTACCAGTAGTGCTTTTATAGAACAAGAAGCACGAGATAAACTGGCTTTAGGTAATAAAAATGATGCTTGGTTAAAATTAGGAAATGAAGAGAATATTGATTTATTTCCTAAAGTTAACGAGAATAAAGAAATACCTAAGATTAAACAATGGATTAGCCTGTTTACTCGATAAAAAAGTTGTGTTAGAATTCCAGAGTTTAAAACATGCGGGGTAGTGTACGGCTGCACGTGAGGCTCATAATCTCACAGGCTAGGTTCAACTCCTAGCCCCGCAACAAACAAAGGGGCTGTCATTAATTTGGCGGCTTTTTTGTTTTTTATTTTCTGGTAATAATTTCACTGAGTTCGGCGACAGATTCTTCAATTGAATTGTCATTTTTGATGACATCTGGAAAAAAATCCTGATATTTCAACCAATCTTCATAATCTTTTTTAAAAGTAGCTTTAAAACTGTCAGTACTACTAGAATCATTTCTATTTTTAAAACGATGATAAAGAGTGATTAAATTAGAAACACCAATATAAACAGGAATAACGCGAGGCTTAATTTCGGTTAATATAGAATCTTCTAGATTTAAATGTGAACAAAAATCATGGCCAATTTTAACGGTAATAGGCGAAATATAAGACTTACCGTCCAAGAGATTGTCAAAATAAAATCCAGGAAGAGCTTTAAAATCACCAGGGCGATATTCATCAATTTCAATGTAATAACCGCTTTCTTTTAATTTTTCAAATTTTTCTTTGGAACGAAAAAAATAATCAACTCCTTCTGTTTCTCCAGGCCTTGGAGATCTGGTGGTATCACTTACCATTCTGGAAAAGTCGGGATTTGAATCTAAAAATTTATCAATAATTGAAGTTTTTCCAGAACAACTTGGTCCACAAACAACGACTAGCTTACCAAGATTTTCTTCTACTGACATTGTCGATATTTTATCACTTGGGTGAGAATTAAAAAAATCGGAAAATTACCTTTAACTTAAAATGTGGGTAGGCATGGATTCGAACCATGGACCCCCGACTTATAAGATCGGTGCTCTAACCAACTGAGCTACATACCCTAAATTTAATTTTAATTTTTAATCAAATTCAAACACAAAATTTTTATATTTGTAGCAGGGGCGGGAATCGAACCCGCAACCTATCGCTTATGAGACGATCGCTCTAACCGTTGAGCTACCCTGCTTTGTGTCATATTTTATCATGTTTAATGGATTCAACTATACCAGTGATATAACCTAAAATTTCATAATTCAAATTTGTACCCTTGGAAACTGTTATCTGTAAAGATCCGTAATAATCATGATTATCTTGATAAATTTTATTTATTTTTGATTTTTTAAAACTTGGTTTTCTGAATTGAATTAAAGGAATATTGGTTAATTTTATCCAATAGTTCTGAATATTAACAAATCTGTTTCGATGTTTTTCATTAATTTCTACTCGGCAATATAACCTATCTTTAGGTATATTTAAACATATTTCTAACCATTTTATAAAAATTAAAACCATATCAGAATCTGAATTAATAAAAACTACTCGTCTTTGTTTTTTATCACCTTCAGCCCAATAAAGTGCTGCACCAATTAAAAATAATTCTCTTTTGAATAAATTACCAATTTTTTTGATACCTGTTAATTTATAGCTTTTTAGTCTGTTAATTCTTTCTTTTTTTCTGTTTTCACTGGCAATTAACGAACCTTTTTTGATTTTTTCAGAATTATCTTTCAATAAATTTTCTTTTTGAGTTTCTGATAGAAAAATATCATTGCACCAAAGACTAGTTGTACTTTTAGAAACACCGATAATTTTAGCTATATTTTTAATACTTTTACCTTGAAATCGCAATTCTCTGGCTAACATTTTCTCTTTAAATTTGGCCATATATTTATATATACCCAAATAAAACACGAAAAGTCAAATGATAATTAATCAGAATCTCCTCAAAAGGCGAACCGGCATACATACCCACCTAGTTTAGGGTGTTATTAGAACTACGAATTTCTTCTAGCCAATTATTAAAAGCATTATAGAATTTTCCGTTTATTTTTAAATCATTTAAAATTTCTTGCTCATCTGTGTTCTCCATAATATCCAAGCTTTTTTCGAGAGTAAAAGTTTCTATTGATTCAACGGCGATTTTATTATTAGTTTTATTGTCCCAATTGTTAATATCAAAAATTTTATTTAATTTTGAATCCCAAGTGGTATCCATAATTAGCCATTTATTGTTGATAAAAACTTCTAAATAAACATGTGTTGTTAAATCTTCATGAGGAACTTTCAAAACTTCTGGGGGTAAATTGATAGAAGCCCAAGAAAAAGAACAAACACGATACCTAACTTTATAACCATTTTTTTCTAAAATATTTTTTAAAGATTTCGCTTTACCACTACAACAAAAATCTTTTTCTTTAAAAGAAACTGGAATTTTATAAGGAATATCGCGAATTTGATTAAAAATATCGACTATTTCCATTTTTTAATAATTCAAAAACATTTTTTCTTTAACCTGGCGGAGGGTTTCGGCGGCGACGGCACGAGCTTTGGCGGTACCTTCCATAATAATTTTATCAACAATTTCTGGATGAGCTTCGTAGTAATGGCGTTTTTCTTGGATTGGAGCGAGAAATTTTATTAAATTATCAGCTAGCTGGTTTTTACAAGCAACACAACCCCTGCTACCCGCTTTACATTCAGATTCAACAATTTTTAAATCTTTGGGATCGGTGAACATTTGGTGATAATAATAGACCATGCAGTTGTCGGGGTGACCAGGATCAGTGAGGCGAATTTTTTGAGGGTCAGTAAAGGCCATTTTGACCTTTTGGCGGATAGTTTCCGGTGAATCACCTAGATAAATAGAATTACCTAAACTTTTACTCATTTTAGAATTGCCATCAAGACCTTTAACCCGAGGGAAGTTACTGATTTTAGCCTTGGGTTCAACTAAAACGTCTCCATAAATTTCGTTGAATTTTCTGGCAATTTCGCGAGCTAATTCAATATGGGGAACTTGATCTTCACCAACTGGAACTAATTCAGCTTTAAAAGCGGTGATATCGGCGGCCTGACTGACAGGATAACCTAAAAATCCATAAGTAATGTTGTTTTTGAATAATTTTTCTTTTTGTTTTAACTCTTCTTTGGTGGTGGGGTTACGTTCAAGACGAGCAACAGTGACAAGATTGGAATAAAAAACGGTTAATTCGGCAATTTCTGGAATTAGAGATTGGATAAAAATAGTCGATTTTTGAGGATCGATGCCAACAGCGAGATTGTCCATAACCACCTCTCGGACGTTATCACGGACTTTTTGAGGAGTAAGAAAATTGTCAGTTAATGCCTGTACATCGGCTATAATTACAAACGTGTCATACTTATCTTGAAGTTCAACTCGATATTTTAGAGCACCAAAATAATGGCCGATGTGAAGCGGACCAGTAGGACGGTCACCAGTAAGAATGCGGGGTTTGATAGACATAAAAGATTATAACATTTCAAACCCACCCGATCCCGCTGGTGCGGGACCACCCTCCCTTGACAAGGAGGGCTTTAAAGAAGTGAAGTCTTTACTTCGCCTTTTATTCGGTTTATTATTTTATTATGAAAACAATAAAAAAATTATTGATGCCAGTTATTTTTAATCAAAAACAAATTAGAAGAATCTGGGATGATAAAAAAGAATCGTGGTATTTTTCGGTTATTGATGTGGTCGAAGCTTTGACTGATAGCTTAAATCCTCGTGATTATTGGTATAAAATGAAAATTCGTATTAAAACAGAGGAAGGGTTAGAGTTGTCGACAGTTTGTCGACAACTGAAAATGATTAGTTCTGATGGAAAAAAATATTTAACTGACTGTGCTGATACTGAAACTATGTTTAGAATTATTCAATCAATTCCCTCTTCTAACGCCGAACCATTTAAATTGTGGCTAGCAAGGGTGGGATATGAACGTATTGAAGAAACTATTAATCCAGAATTGTCTATAAATAGGGGTCTTAACGCTTATTTAAAGCAAGGAAGAACCCCAGAATGGGTTAATTTAAGATTAAAAAGTATTGAAGTTCGAAAAGATTTAACTGATGAATGGCAAAATCGCGGTGTAAAAGCAGGTCAAGAATTTGCCATATTAACAGATGATATTACCTATGCTTGGGCTGGGTTAACCACTAAACAATATAAAAATTTAAAAGATTTAAAAAAAGAAAATTTACGTGATAATATGACTAACTTAGAATTAATTCTTAATATGTTGGCTGAGGCCAGCACTACGGAAATATCAAACGTTAAGGAACCAAAAGATTTTAAGGAAAATCGTCAAGTGGCACGTGAAGGTGGTTCAATTGCCGGCATAGCTCGAAAATCACTTGAAAATAAAACTGGAAAAAAAGTTATCAATGCTGATAATTACCGGTTAAAAGGTGGTAAAAATAAAAAACAAAAATTGTAATTTACTGATATAATAGACGAAGTTTATTAAAGCCGAAGTTAGGTATGGACCCGCCGACGTTAAAACTATGGCGGGCGAAGAAGGAACATTAGGCAAAAAAGAAAAAATGACAAAAGAAAAAAAACAGATAAAAGTAGATTTAAGAACCGTTTTGGGCAAAAAAGTTAAACACTTAAGAAAAGAAGGATTAACTCCAGCAACTATTTACGGACATAATTTTGAAGCAAAATCAATCCAATTTAAAACCATGGAATTAGAAAGACTTTTTGATGAAGTCGGAGAATCGGGTTTGGTTGAACTTTTGATTGATAAAGAAAATTTACCAATTTTATTTAAAAATCCTCAATATAGCCCAGTTGAAGGCAATCTTATTCATATTGATTGTTATAAAGTTAATATGAAAGAAAAAATTACAGCTACTGTCCCACTTGAATTTAGTGGAGAATCTCAAGCTGTTAAAAATGGAAATGTGTTAGTTGAAGTTAGTAATGAAGTTGAAGTTGAGGCTTTACCAATTGATTTACCAGAAAATATTACTGTTGATATTTCGGTATTAAACGAAATTGATGACATGATTACTGTCGGTGATATTAAATTAGATGAAAAAATAGAAATGGTAACTTCACCTGATCAAGTAATTGTCAAAATTGAAGAACCAAGAGCTGAAGAAGAAATCGTAGCTCCGGCAGCTGAGGAAGGAATAACCGTGGCACCAGCTATGAACCAAAAAACTGAAGAAGAAAAAGCAGCAGCTGAGGCTGAAAAAGCGAAAGAGAAAGAGGAAGAATAAAATTTCTAATTTCTAAAAATAAGAAAAAGTTATTTTGATAAGGAGTAACAAAGCCTGTCAACGTCGTCCCGAATGGGATCAAGTTGGCGGGCTTTTTGGAGGGAAAGCAAACTGTTTTGTTTTTGATTTAAAAGAAGATAAACTCGAGATAATTCAATATAGTCTTCAACTGTTTTATTGATTTTATTATTTAGATAATCGGCTTTTTTTTGAAGTTCTGATGGTTGATAATTAAATTTATATTCACTAATTTCAGAAGAATTTAGCTCTGGTTCAAGTTTGGCTGCATTAATCCAATCATTATTTTGAACTAAGAGACGCCATAAATTTAAACGACCAGAATAAGTATCTCCCTGGTTTAGGCTAAATAGTTGTTTTTTGGTTTGAGTAAAAATGTCGGGATTCTTGGATAAGACAAAAAAATTGAGACTAATTGTAAAAATTAAAATAAAAATTATAAAAATTTTAAAACCCTTAATTATTTTTTTAATATTCATTATTTTTAATCCTCTCTGTCCTTCGGACATCTCCCCTTAACAAAGGGAGAAATCTAAATTTTATTTTCTTTTGGCCAGGAAGAAGAAATTAACAATTCTTTTTTAAAATTGAATTTTTCTTGAAGGTTTTGGTAAACAGTTTCGGTGACAAAAGGAATAAAAGGATGAAGAAGTTTTAAACTGGTTTCTAGAACAGTAAGTAAAACAGGAATAGTTTCTTCTCCCCTATCTTTGACATTTTCGATGTAGATATCACAAAAATCGTGCCAGAAAAATTGATATAAATCTTCTGATGCTTGACCAAAATGATAAGTTTCTAAATTTTTGGTAGTAGAGGCTATAATTTTATTTAATTTGGAAAGGATGTCTTTATCAGCGGAATTCAATCCCTCTAAATCTCCCTTTGACAAGGGAGACTTTAACTCAGAAACTTTAAAATTGGGATTTTTTTCTTGAAGGCGATCGATGAGCATTTCGACAAAACGAGAGGCGTTCCAGATTTTATTAACAAAATTACGTTGAGCACGAATTTTATCTTCAGAAACTGGGAAATCACTGGCAGGAGCAATACCATAAACCAAAGACATTCTGAGAGCATCAGTCCCGTATTTTTCGGTCATATCCAAAGGATTGATAACGTTGCCTTTTGATTTAGACATTTTTTGACCTTTGCCATCAACAACCCGAGAATGAAGATGGACTGTTTTAAAGGGAACTTCGCCGGTTAAATAAAGACCAAACATGGTCATACGAGCCACCCAGAAGAATAAAATATCCCAAAGAGTATCCATGACGGTGGTGGGATAAAAATAATCGAAATCTGGGGAAGATTTGCTGGGATCAGTGGTGTTAAAACCAAGAGTGCTTAAAGGCCATTGACCACTTAAAAACCAAGTATCAAAAGTATCAGTTTCCTGAATAAGAGAAGCCGAATTACATTTTGGGCAATGATCAGAATTATCAATAATAAATTCAGCATCAACTGGAGCAAGGAGAGATTGAAGCCCACTTTTTATTTCTTCAACTGAATATTTGTCTTTTAAATCTCGATAAAAACCAGAAACAATTTTTTTATTTTTGTCTAGGAAATTTAATTTAATGCCAGGATTGCAATCTAAACAATACCAAGCTGGAATTTGAGGGCCCCAAACAATTTGACGGGAGATATTCCAATCACGAATGTTTTCCATCCAAGTGGTGTAGGTTTTTTTGAAACGAGTAGGGAAAAATTTGACGTCATTATCTTTGGCGGCTTTGATGGCAGGTTTGGCTAATTTATCAATTTTGATATACCATTGGGGAGCCACCATGGGTTCAATGACATGATGACAACGATAACAACGACCAATGCGATGTTGATATTTGTCATCAATTTTGACCATCATGCCCCGCTCTTGCATATCAGCAACTACTTTTTCTCGAGCTTGATTTACAGTTAGACCAGCATATTTGCCCGCTAAATCGGTCATTCGACCATCAAAACCAATAACTTTTTTAATTTGAAGATGGTGTCGAACACTGGCTTCAAAATCATTTGGATCGTGACCGGGAGTAATTTTTACAACGCCAGTGCCAAATTTCATATCAACCATATCATCGGCAATAACTTTAACTGTAAAAGGACCGTTTAAACCCTCGACGACAATTTCTTGGCCAACATATTGGGTGTATCTTTTGTCTTTAGGATTAACAGCAACAGCGGTGTCACCAAATTTAGTTTCGGGACGAGTGGTGGCTAAAATAAAAGGACCATATTTAATGTAATAAAGATTACTTATTTCATCAACATAATCAACTTCAAGATTAGAAAAAGCAGTGCCGCAAAAAGTACAATAATTGACAATTTTTTCATCGCGATAAATTAAACCATCGTGATAAAGTTTCTTAAAAGTGGCTAAAACATTATTAACAATTGGTTCTTCAAGACTGTAATGATAACGACTCCAATCCATAGAGAAGCCGAGCTTTTTCATTTGAAATTGGTTTAAATTTCGGTTTTCTTCAACAAAGTTCCAAATCATTTGATAAAGAGTTTGACGATCAAAATCAAAACGACTTTTACCTTCTTTGGCTAATCTTTTTTCAAAAACAAATTGAGTTTCAATACCAGCATGATCACCGCCCGGGAGCCAAAGAGTTGGTTGACCAAGCATGCGATGATAACGAATTAAAATATCTTGAATGGTAAAAAGAGCATGACCCATGTGCATGGGATCGTTAGCATTAGGAAGAGGAAGAATAATAGAGTAAGGTTTGTCTTTAATTTTAGCGACTTTTGGATTTTTGGGGACTTTGGGAGTGAAGGCACCAGAATTTTGCCAGAGTTCGTAAATTTGACCTTCAGATGAGGAATTGTAAGCTTTATCCATGAGGATATTTTATCATTTTACAATGATTACGAATATTCCCAAATTGTTCGTAAAAATTTCTAATAATAATATCATCCGGCAACTGACCATTTAAGATAATTAATTTTCTTTCAACCGCAACTTCTTTGGCTTTAAAGTAATCTTCATTTAATTCTTTGTAAAAATCTAAAATATGATAGATGCTGGATTTCACTTGTATTCCTACTACTCCTATATTTTCTTCTGATGAAATGAGTTTTAAGTCGTGTTTTTCAACAACATCTTCGAAACTATTACGTTTAGTTTCTAAAATCTCTTTGATAAATAAATCCTGAAGTGGAAGTGAACAAATATTTTTTTTAACGTTTAATACAGACTTTTCTCCGCGGGCTTCAGCGTAATTTTCAGAAAGATTTTGCAACTCTTGATAGATCCCCTCGTAAGTAGAATTTTTTTTAATTTCACCAAAGATGAAATTAATTCTAGCGGCTTTTTCTATGTCTATGTATTTTGATTTATTTTCTTTGTTCCCCATAAAAATATTTGTGTGGGGGTAGGGTGATTATAAAGTATAATTGGTTATGAAACAAAGTGATATTTATAAACTACATCAAAAATATTCTGTTGGCGAACATCAAAAAGAGAAATTAGAAATTGGATGGACTCATAGTTTAATTGTAAAAAACATTTCTTTACAAATTGCTGATGTTTTAGAAAAGAAATGTGGAATTAAAACTGATACAAAATTAATCGAAATTGGGGCATTAATCCATGATATTGGTTTTTATCAATATTTTGATGATAATTATAAAATTAAAAAAGATTATGTGGAACATGGAAAAATAGGATATGAAATTTTAATTAAAGAAGGGGTATCTCAGAAAAGAGCTCGATTTGCTTTGACACATGTGGGAGTGGGAATAGAAAAAAATATACCAATTAGTTTGGAAGAAGAAATTGTTTGTTACGCTGATAAATTTCATTCAAAAGGTCACCCGGGTTTTGATAGTTTTGAAGGATCAGTCGAAGAAATGAACAAATTTGGAACTGATAATGGAGTAATTCTTAATAGATTTAAAGATAAATTTGGAGTTCCAGAATTAAAAGAGCTAAGAGAAAAATATAATAAATGGCACAAGGAAATTAATGAATGGGTTGAAAATAGATTATAGATCGTCGATGATAGATCGTAGAAATGACACAATAATGATAAAATAAGTGATGAAAGTTTTGGATATTAAGGTAAATTATCAAAAAGTTATCGAAGAAACTGTGAGAGTTTTGAAAGAGGGTGGATTGGTGGTATTTCCGAGTGATACGGTTTACATCTTGGCGGTGGATCCAACTAATGAAAAGGCAGTTGAAAAATTACTGGCTTTTAAAAACAGATGGGCAGGCAAAGCGATTTCAGTGGCAGTTTTAGATAAAAAAATGGCACAGGAATATGTTGAATTGAATCAAAATGGCGAAAATATTTATACAAATTTATTACCTGGGCCTTTTACTATTGTCAGTAATGGTAAACATAAAGTGGCAAAAGGAATTGAATCAGAAAATGGAACATTAGGAATTAGAATCCCGGATAATAAATATATTCATGATTTAGTTGAGGCTTTTGGAAAACCAGTAACAGCAACATCGGCAAATTTATCGGGACGAAATCCAAATTATTCGATTGCTAGTTTTTTAAGACCATTATCAAATAAGAAGAAAGAAATGATTGATTTGATAGTTGATGGTGGTAAATTACCAAGAAATAAACCATCAACAGTAATTGATGCGACAGAAGCGGAATTAAAAATTTTAAGACGAGGCGATTTGATAACAAAAAATAGTCAAACATTGATTTCAAAATCAGAAAAAGAAACGGAAAAAATTGCAGAATTTATACTACATAAAGTAGAGACGTTGCGTGCAACGTCTCTACAAAATAAACCATTAATATTTGCGTTGACGGGAGATTTGGGTTGTGGAAAAACTGTTTTTAGCCGTAAAATAGGACATTTATTAGGAATAAAAGAAAAAATTACGAGTCCGACTTTTGTGATTTATAATGAATATGAAATAAAAAATTTCCAATTTCTAATTTCTAATTTCCAAAAAAATAAGTTTTTGCATTTTGATTTGTATAGAATTAATGCGGGTTATGAATTAGAAGAAATAAAATTTTTTGAATTATTTAAAGGCAATATTACTTGTATTGAATGGCCGGAAAATATGGGTGAGAAAAATTTTGAAAAATTAAAAAAAGAAAATCAAGTAGTGACGATTCAATTTAAATATTTGGACGAAAAGACTAGAGAAATAAAATATTAAGATATTTAATTTCTAATTTCCAATATCTAATCTTTAATGGCTAAATATAATTTTATAATAACTGGAAGGATTTGATGAAATTTTCACACTCATTTTTAATAGTGATGTTGCCATTGTGAACACATTGAATAGTGTAGTTTTTAGAACTTGATTGAAGATCGACGATGGTTTGAGTGGAAATATCGTAGCGATAAGTGTTTTGGTCGGAAACTATAAAAGCTTGGCTAAAATTGCGATCAGAATTAGTCCAAGACCAAATTCCACTAGGAGAGACATGAACGACAAGATTACCATTAGAATTATAAAAAGTGTATCGATTACCACTAGACTCGGTATCTTGATAAAATTTTCGACCAGAATTGTAGCTAACAGAAAAACCATCATTTTCATTTTTGTAATTTAAAGTGCTAGGGGTAGTAGTGGTAGTCGGAATGAGATTTGTAGCTGGAGTAATGATAATAGTTGGAGTTAATTTAGGAGTAATTTTAATTTTATTTGAAGGAGTGGCGGTAGGAGTAATAGAAATTTCAGCAGCCGAAGTGGCAGTTGGAGTGATTTCGATGGTTGGTATTTGAGTTGGCACAGAGGTAATAATAGGAGTTGGGGTGGCGATTAATTCAATAGTTTTTGATGAGCTGTTTATTTTAAAAATGAAAAAAATGCCTAAGCCTGATAAAATCAGCAGGACAATGGATGATATAAGAAATTTCATATTTTTTGAATCCATATGTTTATATTACATTAATAATGAAAATATTAGCAATAGAAACTAGTTGTGATGACACTTGCGCAGCCGTTTTGGAAAACGACTGTCTGCTTTCAAGTGTAATTTCTTCACAAGTTGATTTACACGCAAAATGGGGTGGAGTAGTGCCAGATATTGCTAAAAGAGCCCATGAATCGCGTATTAAAGCAGTTATTGCAACTGCAATAATACGCTCAAATTCAAAAATTTCTAATTTCCAATTTCCAAAAAATAAAGAAGAAAAATTAGATAAAATTATTGAAGAAGGGATGAAAGAAATTGATGTGATTGCGGTGACACTGGGACCAGGATTGGCAATTGCGTTGGGAGTGGGAGTAAATAAAGCCAAAGAATTGGCAATTAAATATGATAAAAAATTAATCGGAGTGAATCATGTGGAAGGTCATATTTTGGCTAATTTAATTAAAAACAAGTTAGGAAAACCTGAAAGAAATATTGAGTTTCCAGCCTTGGCAATGACGGTGTCGGGAGGACATACCAAAATCATTTTGATAAATCAAAATGATAAATTTCCAATTTCCAATTTCCAATTTCCAAAAAAAGAAAATATAAATTTTAAGTATGAAGTAGTTGGAGAGACGTTGGATGATGCGGCGGGAGAGGCTTTGGACAAAGCGGCTAAAATGATGGGGTTGGGATACCCAGGTGGATCAATTATTGAAAGATTAGCTAAAAATGGGGATAAAAATTATTTAAAACTGCCTCGTCCATTATCAACTCAGAAAAATTTTGACTATTCTTTTTCGGGTTTAAAAACTTCATTTTATTATCAGATTAAAGATTGGCCAAAAGAAAAAATTGGTGAAAATTTAGCCAATTTATCGGCTAGTTTTCAAGATGCTGTGTTTGATAGTTTATTAATAAAATTTAAAAAAGCGATTGAATTTTATAAACCAAAAACAATATTGGCCAGTGGCGGAGTGTTGGCTAATTTGGAAATTAGAAAAAGATTAAGAAAATTGGCCAAGGAAACTAAAACTCCCCTGTTTATGCCAGTAAAAAAACAATTTAATACTGATAACGCAGCCATGATTGGAATAACAGCTTATTATAAGGCTCTGGTGAATGAATTTGTGGGAAATAAGGAAAAATTAGATAGAAATCCGAGAATGACAATTTAATTAATAATTAATAATTAA
>CAZOQV010000012.1:0-20856 GCA_964582365.1 uncultured Gammaproteobacteria bacterium
TCACAATAAGTTTAGAGATTTGGCAAGATGGTTATCAAGAGAGGTATCAATGGCAATATTAATATTATTTTCTTTAAAAGAAATTCCATTAATTAGATCTGTATTGATTTTTAATTTATGAACAATTTCATTACTAAATTGAAAAAAGCTTTTTTTGTCACCGGCGATATTAATAATTCCGTTAAAGTCGCTATTTACTAATTTCCAACATGATTTGGCTAAATTATCAACCAAAGTAAAAGATCTATAAACATCATTAAAACGATAGACCGTTTGTTTAGAATTAATTTCGTCTAATAAAGATTTCGTTCTTTTATCCCAAATTTCATTATTTTGTCCATAAATATTCGCAGTTCGGATAATTATATAATTTTTACAATTATTTTTTATTACGTTTTCAGCAGCTAGTTTTGCTTTACCATAATCGGTTATAGGATTAGGAATATCGTTTTCTTTATAATTTCCCTTTTTACCATCAAAAACAGCATCTGTAGAAATATATAAAAGTTTTATAGAAAAATCATTAATAATTTTTACTAAACTTTCGGTAATTTCTTCGGCCTTAATTGAGTCATTATCGAAAGGATCTAATCTTGCACTATGAATTATTATTTTTGGATTTATTTTTTTAATGATTTCTTTAAATTTTTCCAAGTCAAAAATGTCTAATTCAATATGTTTGTCGTTGAAATTTTTATCTTGAGTTTTAGATGAAAACCAAAGATCAATATTATTTGGTCTTGTTTCAATAATTTTTGATCCTAAAAAGCCGCTACCACCCAATAGAAAAACTTTATTTTTGATCATAATTGTCTAATTTTAACAAAAAAAAGAGAGACTATTGTTTTTTACAATAATCTCTCTTAGAGAGTAATTTCGTTCTTTTTTAATACGCACATCTGAATATTTTGAAGAATGGTATACATTTGATTCTTTGACATACTGTGCAATTTGATCCATTTTATTAACAAAATCTTTTTCGCTAATCAATTTTGTAAAAGAACCATTCATTGATTGATTTGCAGCCCAAAGCCAGTCTGTCGTTTCAGGATTTAAAAGTCCAAAATCAACTACTTCTTGAAACATTTCGGTACCAGGTAAAGGTGTAAATTTTGAAAGCGTTACAAACGGTGGGTCTATTTCTTTTATAAAATTCAGACTCGCATCCATTGATTCAATTGTTTCCATTGGTACGCCAAGCATAAAATAAGATGCCCAAAACATTCCACTCTCGTTTAAAACTTTGGCGGCTTTTCTGACCTGATCCAAGGAAATTCCTTTTTTAATATAATCAAGAATTTTTTGACTGCCAGATTCTACTCCGATACGAATTGTTTCACACCCGGCTTCTTTCATCAAAGAAACCAATTCTTTGTCAATTACATCAACCCTAGTGAGACATTCCCATTTAATATTAACTGAATCTTTTAAGAGTCTGTTACAAAACTCTATGGCTGAATTTTTATTCAATGTAAATGTCCCATTTCTAAAGGAGAAATAATCTACATAATAAAGATTTTTTCTGACTAATATTTCTTCAATAATTCTGTCAATAGAATGTGTTCTTACATGATGACCCCAAATTGTAGATAATCCACAAAAGGTACAGTTAAAAGGACACCCTCTGGCTGACATCATAAGTCCTAAATCTATAGGTCTGTAGGATGAGAGATTTGAGAGACATTCAATTGCTGGCATCGGGATAGAGTCTATACTCTGAATGAGTTCACTTTTAATGATTTTAGGAAGATATGTTTTATTTTCAATTCCTTTGACCATCCTTAAAATACCCTGTTCACCTTCTCCACAAATGGCAAAATCAACATTTCCAGTAAAAACATCTTGAGGTCTAACTGTTACATGTTCTCCGCCTGTAAAAACGGTAATACTACTGTTAAATTCTTTTGTCATCTTTGCGATTTTTAGAGCAGAAGCAAGTTTAACTGAAAGAACTGACACACCGACTATTTCTGGATTAAAATCACTTAATATTTGCCGGTATTCTGACCATATTTCATTAGAGTCATCCAAAAGTGCTTCTTGATACAAAAAATGTTGAGGGGAAAGATCTTTCATTGAAGAACTGATACATTTTGGATCGTGTTCGCTGAGTGGAACAGATTCAGAACCTGTTTAACAATTTAACAATCAGTTTTTTAGCTTAATTTTTACATTTAATTAACCCTGATTTCTCTAGATTTGCATAATCTTCTTTTGTATTTCTCCATTTATCGCTATGATTTAGAGGATTAACACCTTCATAGTATGTTTCTTGTTGCTCTTTGTAGGGTAAATAGTGTCCAACATCATCAATATTAATAAAACCTATTGTTCTAGAATCATCACTGTTTTCTCGGTTATCTCCAAGAACAAAAAGACTATTATCTGGAACTGTAATTTTTTGGCATTCCTCTAAAAATAAACCATCTAAATTATTTTCCTTAGACCATTCGTATTTTTTCTTAAGAGGAAAAGTGGAATTTGGTTTTTCAACATACGGTTCTTCAAGATATACACCATTTACAAATACTCCCCCTCCCTTAATTTCAACTGTATCACCTGAAATTGCAACTACTCTTTTGAGAAATGAGTAAGGTTTGACACCTGTGATTTCTTTACGACGACCCCGAGGGGAAATTATGGAGGCATTGGAGGTACAAATGTAGACGCGGATTGTGGGGCGGCTATAAATTATTGCGCTACGCTTAATTTTGGAGATAAGACTGATTGGTATCTGCCTTCCCAAAAAGAAGCAATGCAAGCCTTTATAAACGGAATACATAATCAAGCGGGAGTAAACCTGACAGCCGCTGCGACATTTACTACTGGTAATAATTTTTGGTCGTCTTCAGAGAGATCTAACAGTGATTCTAATGCTTGGTATTACAATTTGGGTGTCGGTACCGTGAACATCACAGGTAAGACTAGTAACAACAGTGTCCGTTGTGTTAGGAGGGATTAAAGGAAATATTGTTAAAAAAATAATTTCATCTTTATTAGTGATGATAGGTGTTTTTCTTACTATTATTAATTAAAGTAACTTGTTCTATTTTCTATCGATAAATCTTTCAATTACAGTTTTCCAAAAGAGAGTGGCGCCGTCGTCATCGATTTCTAATTTATTTTTAACTGGTTTAAATTTTTTAAAAGCCTTTAACAGAAAACCATTTTGATAAAGTTCATAAATAAATTTTGATGAATTACTTGAATCTTTAGGCAAAATAATTCCTCTTGGATTTGAGGATAAAAGACCATTCTTCTTTAAAAATTTTAGGTTGTCGTATTCTTGACGACCAACCGGATTGGCAAAAAATAAAAATGAGCCGCCAACTGAATCATTATCTAATAAGGCTTTAAAGGCTTGTTCACTGGGTTTAGTAATTTCAGCTGAAATAACATTTTTTAAATAGATATTGTTGTACATATGAACAACATCTTGATATTTTTCAGAAACAAAAAGATTAACGTAACTTTTATTTTGAATATTATTAATAAATTTTTGAGTAAAAGGAGCTTTTCGACAAACTACAAAGAAAACAAATCGATTGGAAAGTAAGTGAATTTTTTCCATGGTTTGAATAAAAAAATCCATACCCACAGCAGCACCAGAAATAGGAATAACAATATTAATTGGAACAAAAGATTCGGAGTTGTATTGTTCTTGCCGAAATAAAACTTTTTGATCAGAAAGTTGACGAGAAAATAAGGGGATAACTGGATAAGGAAGAACTTTGAAAGGAACTTGCGGTAAATTTTCCCTGTTTCCATATTTTTCTAGAATATTAGCAGTTTTTTCACTGGGAGCAATAATAAGATCGGCAGTATCAACGTACCAAATAGACTGAGGCGAGTCATCGGTGATTTGAACAACTAATTTTATTTCAGTGTTTAAAGATTTGGCTAATTCTTGTTTAATATGACCAAGTTGGTGGGCTAAACTAAAATGAGTTGAAACAATAATAATAGTATCTGGAGTATTTTTTTGGGATTTAACCAGAGAAGTGAATTCTAAAAATAAATCACCGGTGTGACTTTTTAAATATTTTCGGTAATATTGAGTAAATATCTTTTCTGGAGTACCGTTTTGGAACCATTCCATGACTCGACGAGCAAAAATATTTAAACTGCCAAAACGATGGAGAACTTCGATAGAATTGTTTGATGGAGAAAAAACAACCGAGTCGAAATCTGAAGGCAAAGCTTCCATTAAAGCATCGGAAACTCGAACATGGCCTAAACCAGCTGGGGCATAAGTAAAAACTACAAGAGGTTTTGACATATAAATATAATAATATATTTGTCAAAAAAAAAGAAAAGATGTTATTATAAAATTATGAAAAATGAAACAAAAAAACCAAAAAAGAAAATTATTAACAAAGAAGTTACTACTACTTGTGAAGAAAGTTGTTGTTGTCAAAAACCATCAAAAATATTGAAATTACATTTTATTGGATTTTTAGCTTTGTTAACTTTGATTAGTGTTTGTTTTTATAAATTTGGAATAGTGGCAACTGTAAATGGAGCACCAATTTACAGATGGTCTTATGTTCAAAAATTACAAAAATCGGACACTGCTGTTATTAATCAAATGATTCAAGAATCTTTGATAGAAGGTGAAGCTAAAAATAAAGGACTTGTTATTAATCAAGATGAGATTGATAAATCAATAAGCACAATTGAAGATCAAATCAAACAACAAGGAACTACTTTAGATGAAGCTTTAAAAGCAGAAGGAATGACCAAAGAACAGCTTCAAGCCCAAATACGTACTCAATTAATTGCCGAAAAATTAGCATCACCTAGCGCGGAACCAACACAAGAAGAAGTTGATAAATTTTTAAAAGACAATAAGGATTATTTACCAACAGATAAAACTGCAGCTGAATTACAAGAAATAGCTAAGACTCAAATTAAATCTCAAGCACAAAGTGCAGCTATCGATGATTGGTTTAGTGGTCTAAAAGCAGCAGCAAAAATTATTTATAGATAATTTTAAATTAATTTGACATTAAAAATGCTGGCAATTGCCAGCATTTTTTGTTTAAATATCTTTATCTAATTGATAATAGTTCAACTTCAAAAATAAGGGTAGATTTAGGGGGAATAACACCAGGAATTCCCATTTCACCATAGGCCATTGAATAGGGAATAGTTAGTTTTCTTTTTCCACCGACTTGCATTCCAACAACACCTTTGTCCCAACCTTCAATAACAAAACCTTCACCAATGGCAGTTTCAAAGGGTTCGTTTCGATCATAAGAACTATCAAACTTGGTACCATCTTCTAAAGTGCCAAGATAGTTTATGGAAACAACATCTCCGGATTTAACAGCATAACCAGTACCAACTTTAATATCTTCAATTTTTAATTCAGTTGTCATAATTTATTTTAAATAATTAATAATTCATATTAAATTAGATCGCTCACGGCTTCAAAAGAAAAATATAAGCCGGGTGATACTTTAAATTTATTTTTATCTTTAATAAAAGCTATATTAAAAATATAATCACCTTTTTTGGGGGGTAAAAGAGGTTTAATGTTTTTATTTTTAAATTCCGATTTAAAAATATCCAAAGATTCTTTTTCTCCACTACCAACAATCAAATATGAAGCATTTTGAATAATTTCTTTTTGTTTTGGTGTGGTTTCATAACTTAAACCATGAAACATGTAAATGTCGCCATTTTTAGTTTGAATAATGCCAGAAACACAAGGGCCGGCACCAAGACTATAAGTAATAGTCTTTTCATTGTTTTCTAACAACAGACATTCACCCATTTCTACTTTTTCTGAATCGCCAATTGAACAAACATCCTCAAACTCTTCATAATTTTTAGCTTGACAAATTTTTAGTTGAGAATTTGTTTTCAGATTTGATGGTCTTGATTCCGCACTTTTTTCCATAGTTTAGATTTTAAATTGACCGGATTTATAGAGAATAACTTCTTTACCATTTTTTAAAGTGGCAGTGACAGTGCGATCGGTAGTGGCAATGATATCAGTATGAACAGCTGAATCATTAAAACCTAAATCTTCCCAATCTTTTGTTTTTAATTTATTATTTTTTTTGGAATAAGTGTCTTTATAAGCCGAGCCAAGAGCAATGTGAGTGTTACCAAATTGACCACCAAAATTTTCATCATACAAGGTTTCGGCCATAAATTTAGTTATTTTGGAAAAACGCTTATCAGTCAAAGAAAACTCCCCTATTTTGTCAGAATTTTCAACTTTAATTAATTGTTTTAAAAATTCTTCACCATAACCAGCTTGAGCATCGACAACTATTCCATCTTTAAAAGTTAATTTGATATTTTTAATTAAATTGCCTTGACGATAAAGTGGCTGATCAAAATAAATATAACCATTGGTTTGACGCCAATCTGGTGAAGTAAAAATTTCAAAACTAGGGATATTGCGACCACCACCACCCAACCATTGACGATTGGAGCCAATATTAATGTTTAAATCGGTATCTTTGGCTTTAATATTAATTTTTACTATGTCTAACTTATTTAATTTTTTTCTTAATTTTTCTGATTTATTTTGAACTCGACGCCATTTTTCAACTGGATCTTTATAACTTAAAAAACAAGCTTTGATAATTTGGTGCCAGACTTCTCGTAAAGTTAAATTAGCTTCTTTGGCCATGGCTGGGGTGGCATATAGACCAATCGTCCAGGTTAGTTTACCTTTATTTTCCTTGGCATCACGCCAGTCTTTGTATGGTTTAAAAACTAAATTTCGATCCATTATTTTTTTAGGATCGATGCCTTCTAACTCATGATAATTAGTTTCAGCTAAAATCATTAAAAAATGATCGGCTTGCTTAACTCGACCTTTTAAAAAGGTAGCAGGAAAAAATTTAAGTTGATCATCATCGGCTAACTCAAAAAATTCACGAGACATTTCGTCAGGTAAATATTGAATAATGGCGTGAGCACCAGCTTTTAGAACAGCTTTTTGCAGCGAAATCAAAATAGGTTTGGCTGATTCGGGAACTTGAAGAAAAACCACTTCGCCTTTTTTAACTCCACGACCACTATTTAAAGCAAAATTTACTAAAACATCGGCATAATTATCTAATATTTTAGGAGAAGGCTGATACATTATTAATTAATAATTAAAAATTAAGAATTAATAATAGCAAGAACTTCATCTCTTTTTTGTTCCATCATTTCTTCCGTGTTGGCTTCAAGATTAAGACGAAGCAATGGTTCAGTGTTTGACGAACGAATGTTGAATCGCCATTCACCCATTTCAAAGGTCATTCCATCCATTCTTTCGATTGGAGCAACCGCTGTTGGACCATAAGTTTTTTCAATTTTATCCAGAACACTTGGAACATCGGCAACTTTTGAATTTATTTCGCCAGAAATATGATATTTGGCCAACATTTCGTCGATAATTATATCAAGTACTTTGTCAGTGGTGGATAAAAAATCAAGAAGATAAACAAAGGTAACTAAACCAGTATCACACAAAAAGAAATCTTTAAAATAATAGTGACCAGAAACTTCGCCACCAAAATAGGCATTTTCCGCTTTCATGCGAGCTTTAATATGAGTATGACCGACACGGTTAGCTAATGGTTTTCCACCACAAGCAAGAATAGTTTCAGAAACAATTTTGGAGGCACGAATATCATAAACAACACTGCAACCAGGATATTTTTGAATAAAATATTTGGATAAAATTGCAGTCATAAAATCACCAGGGATAAAACGACCTTTTTTATCGATAACAAAGAAACGATCACCATCTGGATCAAACATAATACCTAAATCACCGCCTTCAGCTGGAACTCTTTTTTCAATTTCAACCCTATTTCCGGCTTGAAGTGGATCACCACCATGATTTGGGAAATTACCGTCAATATCCCAAAACATTTTTACAAATTCAATGGTTGGAAGTTTTTGAGATATTAATTCTAAAAATGGACCAACCATACCGTTGGCAGTATCGGCAAAAATTTTAAAAGGTTTAATTTTAGAAATATCGATCAAAGATAAAACATAGTCAACAAATTCTTGTTGAATATTTTGTGATTCAACAACTCCCAAAGTGGCGGAGTCAGCAGGTAAATCATTATTTAAAATATATTCTTTAATATCTTTTATGCCAGCTTCTCCGGATAGGAGTTCGGGAATTTTTTTAACCATTTTAAAACCAGTGTATTCTTTTGGGTTGTGACTGGCAGTGACCGTAATACCTGGAAGATCTCGGGTTTGACAAGCATAATAAAAAGAATCAGTAGAAGCTAAATCGATGTCAATAACATTAACCCCAACTTTGGTTAAGCCATCAATTAGGGCTTTTTTCATTGATTCACCAGAAACTCGGCCATCGCGAGCAACAATGACTTTTGGAGGGAAATTTAAATATTTAGCAAAAGCACGGCCAATTTTTTCAGCCAATTCTTCGTCGGCTTGGATAGGATAAACGGCACGAATGTCGTAAGATTTAAAAATGGAAGTATCAAGATTGATCATAATTTAACTAAGAATTAAAAATTAATAATTAATAATAAACTGGGTGAGCTAAGGATAGCACATTTTTGTGTCTTTTTTTGATAAAATTGGCTATGGATCAAATTAAATACGATGATTTCGCCAAAGTTGAATTTAAAATTGGAGAAATTAAAGAAGCGATTGAAGTTGAAGGCTCAGAAAAATTACTGAGGCTTCAGGTGGATTTTGGAGAAGAAAAATTAAGAAATATTTTTTCAGGAATTAAAAAATGGTATTCCCCTACCGATTTAATTGGTAAAAAAACTGTTTTTGTGACGAATATAATTCCAAGGAAAATTATGGGTGAAGTGTCAGAAGCAATGATTTTTGCCTCCTCCGCTGAAGCTACGGACGGCCAAGGGGAGCTTATTGAAATAGTTAGTTTACTTTTTCCAGATCAAGATTTACCCGTTGGTTCAAAAGTTTTTTAATATGAAAATTGTTGATGAAATAAAAAAAATAATTATTGAAAGTTGTCGAGATTTAAAATTATCGGTAATTGAGGAAGAAATTAAAGTTGAACATCCAAATGATATAAATTTTGGTGATTATTCAACAAATATTGCCATGTCTTTGGCTAAATCTGAAAAGAAAAATCCCAAAGAATTGGCTCAACAAATTACAAATAGTATTGATACAAATGACTTTATTGAAAAAGTGGCCGTGGCCGGAGCGGGATTTATTAATTTTTATTTAAAACCGGAATTTTTAATTAAAAAGGCGGAAGAGATTAATTATGAAATTGGATTTAAAAACCAGTTAAGTGAAAGAGGTCAAGGGAAAACGATGGTGATTGATTATTCAGCACCAAATATTGCTAAGCCTTTTGGAATTGGACATTTACGATCGACAAATATTGGACAAGCCATTTATAATATCTATAAAATTTTGGGTTGGAATTGTATTGGTGATAATCATATTGGAGATTGGGGCACTCAGTATGGAAAATTGGTGGTAGCAATTAAACATGCACAGAATAATGATTTAAGATTTAAGATTTATGAATCAGAATTTAAAATTGAAAATTTAACAATTGAAGATTTGGAAAAACTTTATGTAAAGTTTCACAAAGAAGCAGAAGTTGATGAAAAATTAATTGATGAAGGTAGAGATTGGTTTGTAAAATTAGAAAACGGTGATAAAGAAGCTAGAGAAATTTGGCAAAAATGTATTGATATTTCTATGATTGAATTTGATCAAGTTTACAAAATGCTGGGTGTAAATATTGATTTTATTCATGGTGAAAGTTTTTATCAAGATAAATTGGAAGGAATAACTAAAGAAATTATTGATAAAGGAATTACTAAAAAAAGTGAAGGAGCGACAATTATTGAATTTGAAAATATGCCGCCGGCAATGTTGAAAAAAACAAATGGAACAACCACATATTTCACTCGTGATATGGCCACAATTAAATATAGAATGGAAAATTGGAAACCAAATTTGATAATTTATGAAGTTGGAGTTGATCAACAATTACATCTTAAACAAGTGTTTAAAACAGCGGAAATGATGGGGTGGACGCCAGATGAAGGGATGGTTCATATTGCTCACGGATTAATTCGATGGGCAACTGGAAAATTTTCAACTAGAAAAGGAAATACAATTCATTTATCTGATGTAATTGATAAAGCCATGGAAAAAGCAAAAGAAATATCGCCAGATAATGATGAAGAAACAATTAAGGCAGTAGCAATTGGAGCGGTTAAGTTTAATGATTTAGCAAGTGATCCACGAAAAGATGTAATTTTTGATTGGGATAAAGTTATGAGTTTGGATGGTGATTCAGGGCCGTATTTACAATACACTTACGCCAGATGTCAAAGTGTTTTAAATAAAACAAAGATTAAAGAACAAAAAAATATTAATGAAGTTCCAAAAGATATTAATGCTGATGAAATGGCCTTAATTAAGGAATTTTATCGATTTGAAGAAAAAATCGTGGAAGCAAGTGAACGTTTTTCCCCATCGGTAATTGCGGAATATTTATTGGGAGTGGCTAGAAAATATAACGAATTTTACGCCAAAAATAGAATTATTGACCAGCCAGAAGAAACTTTTAGAATATTTTTAACTCGAACTGTGGCCAGCGTTTTAAAAACTGGGTTGGATTTGTTAGGAATACAAACGGTGGAAAAGATGTAGTTTATTTAAAAATCTTTTTATAGATTTCGGAATAGTGAGAGACAGGGATAAATTTAATATCTTTTTTAACTTCTTTGGGGATTTCGACTAAGGTTTTTTCGTTATCTTTGGGAATAAAAATAGTTTTTAAACCAGCTCGATGAGCAGCGATGGATTTTTCTTTAAGACCGCCAATTTCTAAAATGTTGCCTCGAAGAGTAATTTCTCCAGTCATACCAATATCACGAGGAACAGCAACTTTTTTGAAAGCTGATATTAAAGCCGTGGTAATGGCACCGCCAGCACTGGGACCATCTTTAGGGGTGGCACCTTCTGGGACATGGATGTGAATATCAACTTTGTGAAAATCTTCTTTAATTCCAAATTCTTTGGCCTGACTACGAATAAAAGAAAGAGCGGCTTGGCAAGATTCTTTCATTACTGTTCCAAGTTTTCCGGTTAAAATTAATTGACCTTTGCCGGGCATAACATTGACTTCGACAAAAAGAATATCACCACCAACAGAAGTCCAAGCTAAGCCGGTAGATTGTCCAATTTCGTCTTTCTTACCTTTTAAAGTTGAAGTAAATTTTTCCGGACCTAAAAACTTCTTGATAATAGATAAGTCATTTAAATCGACTTTGTTGATATGTTTAATAATAATTTTTTTGGCAACTTTTCGAAAAAGACTGGCAAAAGTTCTTTCAAGGCCACGAACACCAGCCTCACGAGTGTATTTATCAATAATATATTTAATAGTACTATCCTTAAATTCGGAAATATTATTTTCTCTTAAACCATTGGCTTTTAATTCTTTTTTAATTAAATAATTTTTAGCGATGTGAAATTTTTCGTCTTGAGTGTAGCCAGAAAAATTAATTATTTCCAAGCGATCACGCAAAGGTCCAGGGATGGTGGAAATATCATTACCGGTTAAAATGAAAAAAACTTTTGATAAATCGAGAGGAAAATCGAGATAATGATCGGCAAATTCACGATTTTGTTCAGGATCGAGAGTTTCCAAAAGAGCGGCAGAAGGATCACCACGATAATCAGCGCCAATTTTATCAATTTCGTCCAACATAAAAACTGGATTCATAGATTTAGCATCTTTAAGACCTTTAACGATGCGACCAGGCATGGCACCAACATAAGTTCGACGATGACCACGAATTTCAGCTTCATCACGAATGCCACCAAGAGAAGCCCGAACAAAACTTTTACCCATAGCTTTGGCAATTGATTTACCAATAGAAGTTTTACCAACACCCGGAGGGCCAATAAAACAAAGGATATTGGCAGTAGAAATAGAGTCGTCGTCTTTCTTTTTGTTTTTATCTTTCAAATTTAAAACAGCTAGATATTCCAAAATTCTTTCTTTGACATCTTTAATACCATAATGGTCTTGATCAAGAATTTTAGAAGCTTTGGATAGACCAACATTAGATTTGTTATATTTTCCCCAAGGTAATTCAGCCACAGTTTCCAAATAAGTTCTGATATAGCTAGATTCGGGAGCCATTGATCCCATTTCGGTAAGACGTTCCAATTCTTTAGCTAATTTTTTTCTGACCTCTGAAGGAATATCTTTATTTTTAATTTTCTTTTCTAAATCAGAAAATTCACTACTGCTAGTTTGACCAAGATTTTTTAATTCTTTTTCAATTTGACGTTTTCTTTCTTCTAAAACATTTCTTTTAACACCAGTGTTAAATTTTTCTTGAGTTTTTTCTTCAATCGATCTTTCTAATTCAGCTACTTTCATTTCTTGAATCAAATGTTCAGCGGCTGCTTTTAATCGTTGACTGACAATTAATGTTTCAAGCAATGCCTGTTTTTCGGGTATTTTTGCTTCAACTGAAAAACAAACTTGGTCAGCTAAATCACTGCTGGAAACACCAGTAGAAAGTTGCATCATGGCTGGAAGATCAAATTGACGACCCATAGCAAAAGCTTTTTTTAATTGACCTAAAAGAGCCTCGGCGGATTGTTGAATTTCAGCTACTGGTTCAGGAACAATAGAAAGATCGACATATTCAACCATGAAAAAAGGATTAGTTTGAATTAAATTTAAAATATTGACACGAGAGATACCTTTAACAATGGCATGAAGACTGCCGTCGCTTTGGAGAATGTGTTCGATTCTGGCTAGAACACCAACATTATAAAGATCTGAATATTCTGGTTTTTCAGTATGAGAATTTTTTTGAGCGGTGATGATAACTAATTTGTTAGTGTTGTCGTAAGAGTGAAGTAAAGAATTCATTGACTCTTTACGACCAAAAAAAAGAGAGGTTTCAACAGAGGGAAATAAAACGATGTTTCGAAGAGGAATTAAAGGCAAAACTTTTCTTAGAGGTTGCGGAACTGGAATTGCTTTTTGATTAATATCTTCTGTCATAATTAGCAGTCTAACACTAGCATTGCTAAGTGTCAAATTTTTTATTGTCTTTTTATTTTACCTATAAAAAAATGGTTTACAACGGTCAAAAATAATTTTATATGGGTGGAAAAAGAGATATGGAATAAATGGTTTTAAACCATATCTCTTTTTTCATAAACTTAATGGAATTTTATATCCACAAACAATTGCCTTTGGATTCGCAGTTTAACAAAACTGCTCATGTTTTTATTAAAAACATGAACTCCCCCTTTTCCTAAATCAATTTTAATTGTATTCTTTTTCCAAACGAAGGATATACGCAGAAATTTTTTAGATTGTTTATAAGTTGCCTTGTATTTGTCTAAGCCAGGAAATGCTTTTTTGAAGAAACTTTCTAAGTCTTTATCTGGTAAAAACAGTGAAGGTGACAGGCATAGTGATCTTTCCATAATAATAATTTCTCTCCTTCTTTTGAACTGAGTCTTAAGTTTATGATTTCAAGGTCCTGTTTGTAAAAATCGCGTTGATTTTTGAAACGTATGCTATTGTAATATTTTTAATTAAAAAGTCAATTTTAAGGCAAAATCTGGTAGAATATGATGAATGCGAAAAATAATTGAAGTAATCAAACCAAAATTTGGACGAGTGGTAATTTTGGGGCGACCTAACACTGGAAAATCTACCCTAATTAACGCCATAATGAGTCAAAAAGTAGCAATTACATCACCAATGGCTCAAACAACTAGAAAGAACGCCAGAGTAATTTTTAGCGATGAAAGAGGCAAAATTATTTTTTCTGACACCCCAGGAATTATTAATAAAGTAGCTGATTTAGTAGGTAAAAGAGTAAATACCGAAGCACCAAAAGAAGTCGGCCGAGCTGATGTGGTGTTGTGTGTTTTGGATATTTCTCGCCCAAAAAATGAAGAAGAAAATAAAGTAATCGGCTTGGTCAGAAAATCAAAGGCAAAAAAGATTTTAGTTTATAATAAAATGGATGTGGCGATTGGGTCAAAAGATCATTTGGCTGAATATAATTATTTAGAAGAAGAATTTGACAAAGTAATTACAGTAAGTGCTATTAAAGAGAAAAATATTAAAGGATTAATTAGTTTGATTTTTGAATTGTTACCAGAGGAAGATTTGACTGCAATTGAAAAAAATATTGAAGTAATGGAGTCTAAGGGAAAACCGGTAATAAGTTTAAATTCAAAAGAATATATAGCTGAAATTATTAGAGAAAAGGCTTATTTATTTTTAAGAAAAGAACTCCCCTATTCAGTCAACGTTGAGGTTGATGAAATAACTGATAAAAGAAAAATAATTTTAATTAAAGCTAGAATTTTGACAAATGCTGATCGATATAAAAAAATGATTATTGGCAGAGATGGTAAAAAAATAAAAGAAATTGGTTACAACGCCAGAAAAGAATTAGAACTTATGTCACAAAGAAAAATTTTCTTGGAATTAATGGTGGAAATTGACAGACATTGGGCGGAAAGAGAAATAGAAAGATAATTAATAATTAAGAATTAAGAATTAATAATTATTAATTAAGAATTGAGATTTTTAGTGATGAGGTCGTTGAGTTTTTTGATGCTGTCGGGATCGACAATGGAAGTGGCAATTTGAGCTTTGATTAATTTTTTTAATTTAACAACTTCTTTTGGATCGATAGTGTCAGTTTTGGTCAAAACAATGATTTCTGGTTTTTTAGCTAAAGTGGAACTGTAATTGGCTAACTCTTGACGAATAATTTGATAATCTTTAAGAGGATCAGGCGAATCAGCAGCAATACAGTGAATCAAAAGACTGGTTCTTTCAACATGTTTTAAAAATTTATCACCAAGTCCTTTTCCGGTGGCAGCACCTTCAATAAGTCCCGGAATATCGGCAATAATTAGACCACCTTTGGTGACACCTAAATTTGGTTCGAGAGTAGTAAAAGAATAATTAGCTACTTTAGCGTTAGCAGGAGTGAGCTCATTTAAAAGACTAGTTTTGCCGGCATTAGGCAAGCCAATTAAACCAATTTGAGCGATTAATTTTAGTTGTAAAAATAATTTTTTAGTCTGAGTTTTAAAGCCTAATTCTCTTTCTTTTGGAGCTTGATTAGTAGAAGCCTTAAAACAAAAATTACCACGACCACCACTGCCACCTCTGGCCATTAAAACTTTCTGGCCAATTTCAGTTAATTCAACAGAAGTACCATTGTCGTAAGTAGCAAGAGTGCCAACGGGAACTTCGATAACTAAATCTTCACCATTTTTACCAGTGCAATTGTTATGACCACCTTGTTCACCTCTTTGGGCAGAATAAACTTTGGCATGACGAAATTGATTTAATTTACTAATATCAGAAACCGCTTCAAAAAAAACGGATCCACCATCACCACCAATACCACCATCTGGACCACCTTTAGGGCGAAAAGCATCATTATAAAAATGAGCAACACCATCACCGCCGTCGCCAGCTTTAATTGTAATGTGAACTTCGTCGATTAACATGAGTGTATTGTAACATTTTCCCTTGATGAAGGGAAAAATTAATTTTTAATTTACAATTTTTAATTTTTAATCAATTTTAAAATTTAAATATTTTAATTTGAATAAAAATTTCAAATTAAAAATTTTAAATTATTTATTAATTATTAACTGACCGCAAGCAGCGGCAAAATCTTGACCGAAAGATCGGCGAAGAGAATATTCAACTCCAGATTGATCTAGATAATTTATAAAATCTTTTTGTTGAGTTGGAGAAGCCGAAGTCATACCACCTTTAACTGGATTGAGAGGAATTAAATTTAAAAAGAAAAGCCTATTAGAATGAATAAAATTAACCAATAGTTCGGCATCTTTTTGACTGGTATTGATATTCATCAATGCATATTCGAAAAATAATTGGCGATTGGTTTTCCCAACATAATAATTACAAGCGTTTTTTAGTTCGAGTAAAGAATATTTTTTAGCAATGGGCATTATTGATTCTCGAATTTTTTGATCGGCGGAATGAAGAGAAATCGCTAAATTAATTTGGGTGTCTAGGTCAGCAAATTCTTTAATTTTGTCGACGACACCAGCAGTAGAAATACTAATTTTTCTGGCACCGATGTTTAATCCGTCCTTACTATTGATTATATTGATAGCTGCCAATATATTATCCCAATTTAAAAATGGTTCACCCATACCCATAAAAACGACCCGACCAATATATTTTGGATAAATTTTTTGATTCCAATATAAGATTTGATCGACAATTTCTTCTGGGGTTAAGTTCCTTTTAAATCCCATTTGGCCAGTGGCACAAAAACTACAACCAAGAGAACAACCAACCTGACTGGAAACACAAACAGTTAGCCAATCTTCGTAATTCATAAAAACTGATTCAATTTTCTGACCATCGGAAAGTTCCAATAAGGCTTTTTGAGTGGATTCATCACCGACAATTTTTTCTTCCGTGACTGACAAAAGGTTTAAATCTTTTGATAATTTTTGACGAAGATCGAGAGACAAATCGGTCATTTGATCGAAATTCGAATAACGACCAGAATAATAATTCTTAACTATTTGACAGTATCTAAAGGCAGGAAGATTAAGTGAATCTAAAGTTTCTTTTAGTTTTGTTAAATCCATTTATTATGCCTTATCTATGGCCTTAATATAATCTTCTTTTTGTTTAAAACCGATAAGAGTATCAGTAATTTGACCTTTATTAAAAAGAAGAACGGTAGGAATAGCAGAAACATTATATTGAGAAGATAATTCTGGTTCTTCGTCAACATTTATTTTAGCAACTTTAACTTTTGAGGATAATTCATTGCCAATTTCTTCAATGATTGGACCAAGCATTTGACAAGGACCACACCAAGGAGCCCAAAAATCGACAAGAACTTTGCCGTCAAAATCTAAAACTTCGGATTTGAAATTATCTTTATTTAAATTAGTCATAGTTGTAATTATACCCTATTTGGTTTTAACTAATTTGGCGCTGTAAATTATTTGTCGAAGAACACCATCTGGGCCTTCAATTTGGTTGGTGCCAGAGAGAATAACAAATTGAGCTAAATAATCCGACATGGCGGTTTTTAATTCTTTAATTTGCATTTGGGAATCTCTAATTTTATCGACTAAATTAGCGGCTTCTGGACGCGCCATAACTTTTTGTTTAGCGATGGTTTTAATCTTAGCTAATTTTTTGGCCTCCTGGGCGGCTTCTTGATATTCAACATCACTGTCCAAAATGGAATCAAGCATTGATTTTTGTTCTTGATATTCTTTATCTAAGACATCAAACCTGGCAGTAGAGGAATTGATGAGGTTTTCAATATTTAATAAATTAGCGACTTGGTTTGGATTTTGATTTTCGTTTGGCATACCTTTTAACTTTATCAAGATAAAAACTCGGCTTCAAGTTGTAAAAGGTCAGTAATTGAATTTAGTCGAACTAATTTTGATCGTAATTGCTTGGCATTGGTCAATCCAGAGGCATAAAACAAAAAATTTTTACGAAGACTGTCAAAACGACGATTGGGAAAAACTTCGGCAAAAAATTGGGCGTGAAGAAGCATGGCAGAAAATCGCTCTTTTGGATTGGCGACATAATCATTAAAACACCAAGGATTACCACAAGCAGCACGACCGATTAAAACGCCATTAACGCCGTATTTCTGGCAATATTCTATGCCTTGTGTTTTTGTTTGGATATCACCGTTGCCAAAAATTTTAGTTTTAGTATCTTTAGCTAAATCGACAACTTTTTGAATTTCAGACCAATCGGCAGTGCCAGCATAAGCCTGTTTTAAGGTACGACCATGAATAGTTAAAAAATCTAAATCCTGAGCTAATAAAAGACTGGCCCAAGATTCAATAGTTGATTGGGTGGTGCCGAGACGAGTCTTGACAGAGATGGTTGGTTTTTGGGGATGTGATAGAGACGTTGCATGCAACGTCTCTACATTATTGATATTTGAATATTTTTGATTGCGTTTAATTACTTCTAAAATTTTTTGATTAAGACCAAGATCAGTAATTTTGGTTTTATTATTAAACCAATCATCAATCCCCTGTTTGGTTTTTTGAATAATTTCAACAGCTAATTCTGGTTTAGCAATTAAAGCGGCACCACTGCCATTTTGAGTGACAGTCTTGGCTGGACAACCCATGTTAATATCAACGCCGTCAAAACCTAATTCAGATAAAATAATGGCGGATTTATAAAAACTGTCTGGGTCTTTGCCAAATAATTGACCGATAATTGGGCGTTCTTTGGCTGAAAACAAAAGTGTGTCATAAAGTTTTACACCACCATGACTAATGCCTTCGGCACTGACAAATTCAGTAAACATTAAATCTGGTTTGGCAATTTCTGTTTGTAAAAGACGAAAGGCTTCATCGGTGATGCCGTCCATGGGAGAAAGAGCAATGATAAAATTTGACATAATTTCCAATTTCTAATTTTCAATTTCTAAAATTATTTATTTTTGTTTTTTTGACTTGAAAGCGAATTTTGCCCCAACCTTAGAGTGAAAGTTGCGTTGTTTAAAAACAGATGATCGAACATGAAGTTCAGAACTGGATTTATATTCTGGCTTTTGGCCAGGCTTGGGGATAAATTTCTTCTTTTTATTAAGAGTTGATTCGGAAACATATTTAAGAGTATATTCACCAGTGTTGTTGTGATTTAGAGATTTTCCAACAGAATTAAAAACTGGCTTACCACCTTTGTATTCACGGGGTTTGTTTCTTTCACTGAATACTGAAGAAGAATTTGAAGATGATTTATTAATATGTTCTGATCGAGGTGGATATTGACGATTATCAAAAGATTTTTTTTGTTCTCGATAATCCTCAACATCACTGTCTGGATGAGGTAAAAATGGTTGGGCTTGTCGGCGATTTGAGTGTCTTTCTAAAGATTCTTCATGACGAGCTCGACCTTCTTCGGTTAAAAAAGGATCAGCTTCGGCATAATCGACAATAATGGTTCGGTCACCAATAAGATAATTATGATATTTTTCTTTGGCCCGAATAGCATCTTCAAGGGTTTCAAATTCGACAAAACCAAGGCCACGACTTTTGCCCCATTGATTGTGCATGATACGAACAGAAATAATTTTACCCTCAGCCACAAAAAGAGAAAGAAGTTCCCCTTCTGTGAAACGATAAGGCAAACTGCCTATAAATAGGCGTTTTGAGACAGGTTTATTTGAAGACATAGATACCTATATTATACCTGTTAAAATAAAATTATGATTAGATATGAAAAAGTGGTAATTGGAGAACTGGATACCAACTGCTATTTGGTGTGGAACGAAGATACAAAAGAATGTTTAGTTATTGATCCGGCTGATGACGGAGTTAGTGTTAGTGAAGAAATAAATCGTTTAAATTTGAAAGTTAAATATGTTTTTTTAACTCACGGGCATTTTGATCATTGTCTCGGAGCTTTGGATTTAAAATTGATTTATAATGCTGATTTTGGTTGTAGTAGTGAAGATGCTTTTCTTTTGGATAGACAAGATGAAACGGCTAAGCATTTTTTAAAAAGAGAAATTCAGGTTCCTAATTTTATAAAAATTGATATTGATTTAGATAAATTAAAAAGTTTTAAATTAGGTGATGATGTTTTTGAAGTTATAAAAACACCAGGACACACTCCAGGTAGTGTGTGTTTTAAGTCGGGAGGACTATTGTTCTCTGGGGATACGTTGTTTTGTGGACTTAGAGGAAGAACTGATTTTAAATATGGATCAACTAAAAAAATATTTGAGAGTTTAAAAAAGTTGATGAAATTAAATCCGGATACTTTAGTATTACCAGGACATGGAGATGAAACTACAATTGAAAGAGAGGCTAGGCGTTATTTCTGAGATTTTCAATAGTTTCTTCGAAATTTTTGATGTGATCTTGCTTGATACTTTCCAAAAGTTCAATTAAAAGACCATTGATATAAATTTCAATAGCTTTTGACTGTTCTGGGGTTAATTTTAACTCTTGTGTTAATTGTTCAATGGTTTGCATTTGACTATTTATAACATTTTGAATTTTTAAGTCAATAAATTCATGGTATAATTTATTATAAGATACTATGACAAATAAAGAAAAACTATCCATTTTAATAACAATAAATAAAGGAGAAAAACTAACTTCAAATGAAAAAAATCATGTGCAAATGTTAGACAATGTTTTTAGTGAATTAAGCCGTGAATTGGATATAAATGGTAATACTAAAAATTTCAACAAAATGCGAATAAAGTTTGCAGATGAATTAATTGATTATTGGAAACAAAAAAATAAATTATATTCCCAAGCTAAAGAAGAAAATAAACTCGTTAATGGCAAATTAATAATAAATGATGAAAAGTTAGAAATTATTCAATCTGGAATATACGATAACGATGATGAAAAGGTCTTGCAGATTAAAAGAGTAACACCGACAGAAGAAGACGAAGTTACTATTACGGCCGGTGTAAATGGAAAAGTTGATCAATTTCCATATCCACCAACAATAAAATCAAAAATAAAAAATGATGCAGATAATGATCTTCCCGATCTTTACTATGAAGTTATTTTTAGACGAAATGGAATTAGTAAAATTAAAAAAACTACAATTCGAACAAATACTGAAAATAATTCATATATGAAAGATACTAGGGAAATTGATTGTTCAACTTTCGGAATAGAAATTTAATTAATACTGAACTGCTGAAACACACTAAAATTGCTATAATAAAGCGTATTTTGACGATACTCTGTCAATATAATGCTCTGTCGTCTAATGGTAGGACAGTCGGCTCTGAACCGACTAATTGTGGTTCGAATCCATACGGAGCAACAGATCAG